>JAKORR010000487.1 GCA_029777735.1 Armatimonadota bacterium
CCCCTGGCCCCTTCGGTCCAGGGAAAGTCTGGATGCAGGTCCGGGAGAAACACTGCACCCTCCAGACTAGCTCTGGACCAAGCGGTACCCGGCAGCAGCCCTAGAAGTGTAACCCCGCTAATGACCGCCAAGAACCTCATGGTCCGAATTTTCCCTTCTCGCTGTGCCTTTTCTCCACCCTCTTGGCCGCTCTCTCCAAGATCGCGATTCACTGGGCCAGCTGAATCATCATTACCTATCATTACCTACGCCGCGGTCGTGGATACCATCGCCAAGAAATACACCAGCAGACAGACGAAAGATGACAATCGGCAAGGCCATATGAAGATCTCAGGCGAGTAGCTAACTCTTGTGACTCACGAGAGAAGCGCAATCGAGTTCGGTCACAAGAACATAAAAAACACCCTCAATCCGCTGTCCCACAACACAAACGCCCGCAGAACACAGATCCCTCCCCTTTCTCGCGGTGTCATCGTCTGGTCCATGGAATCGTTGCCAACTACGACGATTTCCGCTTGTGGGAACACCTCGTGGACTTTGCCCATCACTTGTGGGGCATTCCCTTCTTCGTTGAAGGCTGGAATCACGGCACCTGTCTTGCCTGATAACACAATTCCTCCCCTCCTGTCACGGTGCTTTCTTCTGACGCCTCACAGCGCCCCTTGGATGAGGATGGTGTTCCCCCGTTAATTATCCCGGTCTGTACTCCTTCATTGGCCTTTCGCAGGCTCGTGTTCTTCCGCAGTTCCTTCGATCGCCCTACCCTCCCCTACTCAGTGGCTCACTTGCACCTACCAGCTCACGGAACTGGTCGGGATACATCCTCACAACGGCCTTAACTAGCTCTTCGTTGTATACAGCCCGGTATACTGGATGGTCTTCATGACCACGCAAGTACGCATATTTGCCGTCCAGAGCGTCGCGCACGTCTTGTTCTACGGTAGACTGTTCTTCTTGGGGTAGGGCGTCAAAGATTGCCTTTGCGGCCGAGCGGTACAACTCCCGCCTGCTGCGGTCAGACTGCTCTTGGCTCACCTGCTCAGCAGATGCACGCTGGGCACGCTCAACGGCTTCCCGCTCACGCTGTGCCTCCAGGAAGGCCGGTGGAGCGGCCCAGGCCTCCCGGATCGACTGCACTAACACCGCCCCGGGGTCTCGCGCCGAACGATAAGGCAGGTAGGCAAGTTGAGCCCAGACATCTACTAGTGGGTACACCTGAATCAGGTCCAGGGCAGTCTTCAGCGTTACGCCTTGGTCAACTAGGGCGTTCAGAGCAGCGTCTCCTCCCGGCGGTAGAGATGGCGTCGTCTGGTCCCGTGCTGGCGCGAAGTAGTAGATAACTTTGTCCGCGCCTGTCTGCGTCATCCCATAGTCCACAGCCTCCAGGAACCCCCGTGCGATCAGCTCGCGGTGAGCCGGCATCAGCTTGCGTCGCAACTGCGATGGGAAATAGCCACGTGTCATCCCTAGGTGCTCGTAGGCAAGCTTTTCCAAGGTTATCTGAAAGCTACGCTTGTTGGGGTAGCGCTTTTTGTCGAGGTAGCGAAATAGCCGACGCGCGATTGGGCTGCGCAGTGAGAAGTACAAGTCGGTGTCCAGCAGCTTAATGTTGCCCGCCAAGAAACTGTTGAAGATCACCTCGTTCCATGTAATATAGCTCTGACACACAGCGGAATCCGCCGCACCTCGAGTGCGCCGCTCGTCAATCAGCACGTAGTTATCGATAATCCCAAAGGCTACAGTGATGTACCGTCGCGCCTTGTTGTCCCAGAAGGCATTGACAGCCTTGATGGTAACACCCTTGAGTCGATCCAAGGACATCTCCACTCGACTGTAGCTCCGTCCGTCGGGTCTCCAGCCCATTCGACGAATCAAGTCGTATCGTGTTATTGGTACAGTCCGGCTGGCAAAGCTTTGGTCCTTCGTTATCTCCATTAGAGCCACGTAGACTTCTTCGTCTGTTGCTGTTGGTAACCCAAAGCGGTCACTACCGGTAACAACCCACCGCCGCTCAACTCTGGTACCATCTGCCATAGTGACTATATCGTCAAACTCCAGAGTCTTGGTGTCGTGGGAGGCAACCTTCGACAGAACAGCGAAGGGAAACTCCGCCAGGTTCATTTCGTCGCGGCCAATACGAATTGGTGATATTACGGAAGAAGATTCGCTTTCTGGAGGCACTGTGGTCTCCATAGATGTCCCTCCGCTATCAACAACGCTGATTCTTCTGTAAGGTAGGCATTCGTGTTTTCGGGCAGAATAGTAGTGAAAGAGTCCTTCTCCAGAGTCTCGGATTCACGGATGTGGTTTAGACGGGAGTCCCAGGGGTTCACGAGGGACTGATTGAACCGAAAACACGTGAGTCCCTTCCCACAAACACGAGGGTGTGGATTCCGAATCACAATAGGAGCTGACCGAAGGACCGAGGGTTGTTGACCGAAAACACGATTCAAGGCTTTTGGGGCTGTTGACCTTGGGCCGGGGTGGAGGTTTCCGATGGCCCGAAAAAGGCTTATTGTGTTATTGGGCAAGCTCCTAGGAAGCACCACTGAGCTCCCGCGAGCCAAGCAGTCGCAGGGCTCTGCTCACGATCTCCGACCTCTGGGGCTTCTTGCCCAGGTCGAGAAATTCCTGCATTTGGATGCGGTCAATCGTCACGATGTCCTCGGGGTACAGGTAGAAGGTAGCCTTCACCCGCGGTCGATCGTCTTCAGCCTCCGGTTGCGGGCGAGAACCAGCACTGCTGCGAGGTCCAACGTGGGGCTGCTGGTGGCGGGGGGCTTTGTGGTGGGGAAGGGAAGCCTCCTCAGTACTCTCGCCCTGGGTAGCTTCTACTGCTTCGGGCTTGGACGTCTCCTCTTCCCTATCCGCGATCACACGGTCGAGCAGGTCGCCGTACATGCGGCGGGCGTTCTCGGTGGTTACTTGGGCGCGGCGCATCTGCTATTCCTCCATCGATGCCGCTTGGATGGCTACCGGTGGGCCCGGCGGCACGACCTTACGCAACTCTAGGGCAAGCTCACGGAAAGCCTCGGTTGTGGGATGGGACGGCGCGTATTGCAACACACTGACGCCGGCTACTGCCGCTTCCCTCACTCGCACGCTGCGCTTGATGGTCGGTGTGAAAATGCGTAGATGGTCGCCTAGAACCTGGCGCACACTCTGCAGAACCTCCTGGGCATGAAGTGTGCGCCCCTCGACCATGGTAAACACCAGGCCAGCAATCTGCAGGTCCCGGTTGAGCTTGCCCCGTACCTTGGCGATTGTGTTTAGCAGCAGCCGTAGTCCTTTCATCGGTAAATACTCTGCCTGCAGGGGGATCAGCACATAGTCGGCAGCCGTAAGAGCAGCTATCGTCAGCATCCCTAGGCTCGGCTGGCAGTCTACGATGATGTAGTCGTAGGGGCGGTTGAGACGGGCTAGCATGTCCCGCAGCACTGTCTCGCCGCTTAGGGCGGTAATGAGATCATGCTCGGCGGAGGAGAGAGATATATCTGAGGGCACGAGATCGCAGCCAATGCGCGTAGGCAGAAGGATATCGCCTAGCTGAGGCCTATCGCGGTCCTCCAGTGAGGCCGAGAGCACGTCGTAGACAACGGCATCGAGGGAATCGGGGTCGAGGCCTAGGGAGGTCGTAAGAGAGGCTTGAGGGTCGAGGTCGAGTAGCAAAACAGTGTGCTTAAGCTCAGCCAGAGCAGCGCCGAGATTGACGCAGGTGGTAGTCTTCCCCACTCCGCCCTTTTGGTTGGCTATTGCTAGGATAGGCATAGCAACGATTGCTGTGGCTCAGGCAAGGATTGAAGGCAGTATACGAGCGGGGCAGCAGGCTGTCAAGACGGTGAGACCACTGGACAGGTGAACAGCTAGACGTCGTGGCGTTTGGCCGGCCTGGAGATCAGACGTTTAGACAGCTAAACAGTAAAACAGTCAGCCAGATAAGGGCCTAGGAGGTAAAACAGATAGGTGTTGAAACAGTAAACCGGTCAAACAGCAAAACGATAAAGAGCACAAACAGCCAGGAGTCCAGACAGCAAAACAGCTAGACAGTTAGACGAAAAGACAGTAGGACATCTAAGCGTCTGGAGCCACACTACTATCTTGACGGTCCCGCAGCCTCGGGGCTCCTTCGCCAACCTCCGCGCCCAGCGCCTCGCCTTTACGTCAGTCACCCTACCACACCTCCTCTTATCTCCAGCACTTGGAACCTCTGGACCAGAAGTTGGCCCTTGGTCCACTGTCAGCGCAGTTAGACACTCCTGCCTCACTGTGCCTGCGCCAATTCGGCTAGCTGATTGCGACCTAGGGGTTACTCTTCCTGTCGGCGCCTCCTGCTGCGGAGCACCCTGCCCAAAAAGGGGCGGACCCCGCCGCGCAGGGCGACGGGGTCCGAGGTTGCGATGCGACGAGGATTCACGCTCAGGCTTATAAAACGCTCTCGACCTCGATTGGTTCCCTCAACGAGAAAAGAATCTTGCTCCCTAATCTGCGCGCCTGCAGGGAAGGGCCGCGATTCCGCGAAGTTTTCTCCTGTTCCCGCATCCTACGCGGAGCCCCCAGCCTTGGGGCAGGGCCGACCAGAAGAGGTGTTAGGCTATGGCCGCAAGAAAGGCAGTAGTAGATCCAGAGAAGCGACTCCAGTGGTGGCGAGAAGCACGCTTCGGTATGTTCATCCACTGGGGACTATACTCCCTGCTAGAGCGTGGCGAATGGATCATGTATTGTGAGCGCATCCCGAAATCCGAGTATGCGGCGCTCGCCGGACGCTTCAACCCACGCAAGTACAACCCGGACGAGTGGGTGGCAGCGGCCCATCACGCTGGCATGAAGTACATGGTGCTCACCTCTCGCCACCATGACGGCTTCTGTCTATGGGACACCGCGACGACCGACTATTCGGCGCCCAAGACTGCTGCCGGCCGCGACCTCGTGGCTGAATACATCGACGCCTGCCGCCGCGGCGGCCTGAAGGTCGGCCTGTACTACTCACTCCTAGACTGGCGGTGGCCTGCCTACTGGCTTGGCCCTGAGAAGGCTCCTGAAGCCTGGGCTGAATTCGTGGACTACGTACACGAGCAGGTTGAGGAACTCGTCACCAGGTATGGTGAGATCGACATTCTCTGGTACGATGGCGGGTGGCCCTGGAACGCCGAGCAGTGGCGATCCCAGGAGCTCAATGCCATGGTTCGCAAGCACCAGCCTCATATTCTCATCAACAACAGGTCAGGCCTGCCGGAAGACTTCGGCACCCCCGAGCAACACATCGCCGCTGAACAGCGTCCTTGGGAGGCCTGCATGACGATGGATGAGCTCTGGTGGGGCTGGCACTCGGGCGACCCCAACGTCAAGACCTCCATGACGCTCGTTAGGACTCTGGTGCAGTGCGTGGCACAGGGCGGCAACCTGCTGCTCAACGTGGGTCCCAAGGCAGACGGCTCTCTGCCCGCCGTTCAGGCCTCCAGGCTTAAGGGAGTGGGGGAGTGGATGGCGCGCAACGCCGAGTCTATCTACGGCTGTAGTTCGCCCTGTGGCGGCCTCGAGGTGCGCCACTTTGGCTGGGTTACCGCCAGAAAGAAGACTCTATACCTGCATGTTTTCTACTGGTGCGGTGAGGAGTTAGTCCTCAGCGGGCTAGTGAACAAGGTCAAGAGCGCGACTCTGTTGGCCACTGGCCAGGAGCTGAAGGTTGCAAAGGACAGAGATCGCACCATTATCAGCGGGCTGCCCCGTACGGCCCCAGACAAGATCGACACGGTCATCAAGCTTGAGGTCGTCGGCGAGCCTGAGGGCCTTGGACCCTACGACAGCACCTTCTGGCAAGATTAGCCCTTGTGCTGAGGGTGTCGGCTCAGCGATGATCGCTGGGTACCGCTGCGACGTTCTCGCTAGCGGGGGGTGAGTCTCACGCACTATTTGCCAGGCGCAGAGAAGACCTTATGGCCAATCTGAGCTTCCGCGAGATGAATCTTGCCGTCTTCCGTGGCGAAGCCCCGGACCATGTCCTGTGGCAGCCCCGGCTCGAATTCTGGTATGCGGTGAACAAGAAGCGCGGCGCCCTGCCAGAACCTCTGGCCGAGATGTCCCTTTTGGAGCTTTACGACTACTGCCATGCCTCCGTGCGTTACTTTGGCCATGGGCTGAGGCATCGCCAGCACGGCGTGGAGTTCTGGCAGGAGCGGCTGGATGAAAAACGCGTGCGCCATTGGTGGAAAACGCCGGTCGGCACGCTAACAGCCGTGACTCGGTTCGATGCCTGGGGCCTATCGGCCTATCACGAGGAGTATCGTGTCAAGACGCCGGAGGACCTACAGATCCTCGAATACCTGCTCGAACACGAAGAGTGGTACTGGGACCAGGAGGCCTATGAGGCCAGCCTGGCAGAAGTGGGGGACAGGGGAGCGCCCCAGTTCTACTTCCGTCGCTCCCCCTTACAGAACCTGTTCATTGCTGAGATGGGCTTTCAGACGACCATTTTCATGTTGTATGACCGCCCCGAGGTCCTTCACCGCTACATCGAGGTGCAGACGCAGGCCGACGATGCCCTCTACGAGGTCTTGTCCACCTGCCCTGTGGGAATTCTTAACTTCGGCGAGAACATCGATGCCCACATGGATCCGCCAACCCTCTGGCACCAGTATATGATTCCTTACTACCGGCGACGTACCCAGTACCTGCACGAAGCCGGCAAGTTCGTCCACATCCATGTGGACGGTGCCATGAAACCACTGCTGGGGCACCTGCGTGACTGTCCCTGGGACGGCATCGAGGCGGCCACCCCCCTGCCCCAGGGCGACGTGACCATCGAACAGATCAAGGACGCCCTAGGCGACCTTGTGCTTCTCGACGGCGTTCCCGCCGTCTTCTTCCTGCCCACCTATAGGGAGCAGGAACTCATCGACTGCGTGCGGCGGCTGGTGGATCTCTTCTATCCACGCCTGGTGCTCGGAATCTCGGACGAGATACCACCCGATGGCGATATCGAGCGAGTACGCATGGTGGGGGAGCTATGTAGGGAACTTCCTTGAAGCCCCACCCGTCACGGGTTATCCCGCCCGCAGGGAGGGTTGATTCCGCCGAGCCCAAGTAGTAACGTGAGCTCTCCGACAGGCTCCTGGCTTACGTTGAGGGGCCATGGGTCCAGGGGCCTGCGACAAAGTCGGTACGCAACGCCGGCGAGGGCCGGGCTGCTGAGAAACAGTGCCGGCTATTGTGGCCAACACTCGCGCTTCACCTCTCGCGCCGCCGCGGGGACTCGAGATTCTGTACAACCTCGCGCAAGGGCTAACCCCGCTACGGCAATCCAGGCCACGCGAAGCGTCCTTGGGGAACCACGTCGCTGCAGCGCGATGTCCCACATCCGGGACGGTGTAGTATCGGAGGTGTCCGGAATGCCCTGGAGGCTACCCGGGGAAGTAACCGATCGCAGTGTAATGCTCTACATGACCGGAGCTGTGTGCACCCAGCCAGCCCAGATCCTGCAGAGTGAACATGCGGTCAAGGTCATCCAGAACTTCATCAATAAGCTGCGCGAACGAGAGTCCAGCCATCTGCGTGCCTTTGGCGCTTTGGAGACCAAGGGCGATCGTGAGAACCTATCACCAGCAGCGGAGCACCTAGCACGCTTGCTGGCTCTGCTGTGCGATATGTCCTGGCAGGACGCCTGCACACGCGCCCCCGACTGTGCTGGCTTGCTGCAGGACCCGATCGCTCTGGCTGAGTTAGTTGAGGATCTCTACGACCACTGGCGTGGTTACGAGCGCTATCTCATCTTCGAGGGCTCGGCCGACGACTCCCGCGATTCGGCCCTTGAGGGGCACATGCCCTTCATCTACAACAACCAAGACCTCACTGCTCTGATCCGCCAGGCTTACCGCGACATCGAGCGCAACCTGCGTGGCATCTGGCCG
>JAKORR010000488.1 GCA_029777735.1 Armatimonadota bacterium
AGCGGACGCTGTGTGGGCTCCGGTCGGGCTACGCCCTCCCTCCGCCCACACAGTACCAGGCAGGCCGTAACCCTCTCACTGGTCTAGAAAACGGGGGCAGGTGGTGCTAAGTAACGCTGGCGCCCGCGGATATACAGTGAGAAGATGCCCACGGCTGAAGACGTCTCATCTGGTACCCTTTCCCCTTTGCATTCCATCTTGAGGCCGGGCTGATGGACTTGCGCGCACTCGGCCCAAGGACCAGCCTCAGGGCCATGGCCGGAGGGGAATACTCGGAGACAGAAATCACAGCGGGAGGGCCTCGACCATGGTCTATCATAGGTGAAGGGCATCTTAGTCCCCCAGCCTCCAGGACGTGCCACCGCAAGATTGGCACGAGCTGAGCCTGGGCCGGACATACCTAACATACCTACGTCGCTGTGGCTTCATCCCCTGCATCCGCATCCGTCTCCTCTTCCTCGCCAGCAACCGCCTCGGGGTAAAGGATTTCATACGCAGCATCGGCGACCTGACCGCTCCCTTGAGCCAACTCTTCAAGCAGTTGCTTGAGGTGCTTTCCTTCCGGTGTGTTGAGCTCATCCGGGTTGTCTAACAGTGACTGCACCGCGTGAATCATGGATATGCAGGCCGTCAAGAGCGGTGAGACGTCCACAGCTTCAAGCCCCTCCCCAACGCCCCTCCCCCAGCCGAGCGCACTCCACAGGTTTCCTCCGTCACTGGTCCGCGTGTCCAGAAACTCGAGGAACAAACGGCATAGCTCCTTGTCCAAGCCGTTCGCCAGCGGATGATTGCCACAAGCAACAGCCACGTGGTCCGCACACACCGTTCCGATCCTCTCTACGCAGTCCCTGCCGCTCTGGGTTACCAGACATAACGGCCCGTTGGGAAGGTCTTGCTCCTCAGGTTCCCGTGCTGCAAGCGTTGCCACGCCTATCCTGCGCAGCACCTCCAGGCCCGCCTTCAGTGCCGCGGTCCGAAGCTCTCGGGAACCGAACCCGGCCGGCGGCAGTAAGACACTAAGGCTGTCGAGCTCCTCCTCCCCGATCTCCGGAACTTGCCTGACCAGCGCGCTCACGTTGAGCCTGATCTCTCCCTCAAGCCTAAACACCCATAGGGCGACGGCACATGCCTCCCGAAGCGGGGCGGGAGCGTCCAACGCCCCCATGCGCAGGGCTTGGCGCATTGTTGGGTCCGGCATGAACCCTACGTCGGCCAGTTCGCACAGACCCAAGGCGGCTGCCGCGGCTACCTCCACCGTAGCCCCAGAACGGCTAGCCGTCCGGAAGTGGTCAGCCAAGGCCTCGTGACACGCCCGTAGGCAGAGTCTGGGGTGCGCCGCTGCCCAGCTGCCCAGTGCAAACATCCCTGCGGACCGCGTCCTTACCCACGCGACGCGTTCAGCTCCTTCGCAGCCCCTCTCGTCGCATATCCCTGCCAGCATGCGTAGGCCCTTGCGCACGAGGTCTTCAGGGGCGTTCCACCGCAACACGGCCAGTGCCAGTGCTGCATGCCGGAGAAGCTCGGAGTCGTCGGCATGGGCCTCGGCTGCCGCGAGCACTCTAGCCAGTGCCTCCTCCGTGCATAAGCTATCCTCCACTGGCAAGGGTCTTCTCAAGACTTTTGCAAGAAGGTACTCGCGGGGAGCCAACATCAGGGCACGCAGAAGATCTGCGCGACGCTTCTGCCACTGGAACCCCTCTGAATCCGCAAGGAAGCGGTAACCCAGCTTAACGACGTACTCTGGCACCAGCTCAACGATCTGGCTGCCGCTTCCCATGGCATCTCGGCAACAGACCCGAGCAATCGCCAGAGGCCGCTCGTCCTCAGCGCGCCCTGCGACTGTAAGCGCGAGCTGCTTCACCCGCCGCGGGTTCCTGCCGAGCACCTGCACAACCGCTTTGGAGAACAGCCGGAGAACGTCACTTTCCGGAATAAACGCCGCTGCCCAGTCCGTCAGTGCGTCTTCCTTCGGCAGCGGAACAGGCCAGCGAACCTGCACGATCTTCTCGAGGTACTGCTCTGCCTCGATTGGGGACAGGCCGCGGGCGCGACAGATGATGCCCCGCAATTGCTCCCAGTCTGCGGCCAGGACCAGGACTGTCCTCGGAAGGCCCAAGTACTGCCGGATGGTCTCCAATACCCCGAGGGCCACGTCATCCCGGCACCTGTCCAAGTCGTCAACAAAAACCCAGACAGAAGCTCCGTCCTCCGGGCTCGTGATGGTTGACTCGAGCTGCGCTCGGAGGGTCTCGGCCACAGGCGCGTCGCAGGATGTGAGTATCCTGGCCAACGCCGCCCCCCCCACTAGAGCCGTCGCCTCCGCCGCGACCCCCAGCGTACACAGTACTGCTTCCAGGGGCTTCCGCACGCGCCGCCGCAGCTCTTTCGTCCCCCCTTCAGTCGCCCCGATGAACGTTGTGAGCAGGTTCGTCCGCGCATCTCGGGGCGCGTCAAACTTCCAGGGTGAACACCAACCCAGGTACACGCCCGCACAGCCATGTACGAATGCGCGGCCCTGGCGGGGCGTGCCAGCCAGGCGAGTCCACAACTGCTCAAGGAATGAAGTCTTCCCGCTGCCCCACGGACCTTCCACTGAGACCACAACGGGAGGCTCAAGCCCCGAGACGAGTGCCTCGAGTTCCTCGATACTCGAGGCGAAGCCTAAGCTGTCACAGGCTGCCGGTTCGTCGTTGGCTGGCGCGAATGGGTACTGGCTCATTGCCCTCTTTCCCACAACGCGGGCCACACCGTCGTTGTCCCCCGAAGTTTGGGCACCGGGCAACCACCGTCCCCTCCCCCTCATCACGCCTGAGAGGCTGAGCCATCAGAGCACGGCCAGAGACGGACCCAACCCGCCACGTCAGGTTCCTCAGCCCCAGGCATGTGCACTACCCGCCGTGTCTTCGGGAAGAACGCCGGATAGGCCCTCCCCCTGGTGGCCGGCGCGATCGCTCGCTGGTAGAGCTCGGGGTCGCGTTGCCGGACCAAGAGAGCGATCGTCGTGCTCAGCAGCCCCTCGTGCCCCCCCACCCGCAGCAGGGGCGCCTCCTCGCTATTGAGCCTCCTGAGGCGTTCCACCCGTTGTGCCATCGCCTTGCGGAGCTCCTCGAAGCGCCGCCAGCACTTGTCGCTCATCTCGTCAGGCTTGTACCACTGGTTCCAGTACTCAGCTTCCGCAACGAGAACGGCAGACGAGAATCGTTGGATGTACTTCCTCACGAGCACCCAACGAGAGGCTAGGCAGGCTTGCTGGAGGTTGTATCCCTGATGATCTATCAGCGCCTGCCAAGACGCCGCCGAGGCGTGTGGCATTTCTCCCTCGGTCTGCACACCACCCCATGCCAGCTTTGTGCCCGGCCGCAGCACCTCCGCCCATAGGCGCATTGGCTCCCCTTTCCTATCGCTGCCCACCACCTCGACGCAGGCCAACGCCAGGGCCTCGTCCGCCTTTGCCGACCCCGTATCTGCCACAAGCAGGTGCCGCAGCACGTCGCTGTGCACGTCGCCGCGTCCCCCGAGGGCAGCGGCCTCAAAAGCCTTCAAGGGCGCGAACCGGCACAGGAAGGACGCCGATAGACGCTTCTTCGCTCCTCTATCGTTCCGCGCCGCCTCCTCGTACAGGGCCCTGTTTGTTCCCCAGAAGCTTTCGAGACGCTGTGCCACGTGTTTCTGATAGAAGCCTTCGTTCGCTTCGTAAAGAGAATAGAGAATGGCAGTGCGAATAGCCCCTTTGATACTGGACCCCGGCACGTATGGTCGATCGGGTTCCTGTTTCACGTGGACCATCACTTCGGAGAACTGCCCATGCGCCCGGGGCATGCGGTAACCGCCGTGCTCGCCCGGCTGTTTGAGCCTGTCTACTATCCTGGGAACGCGCCCTGGTACGATCTGTTCGAGCATGTCGGTGAGCCTAGAATCTCGCCGCACCTGGTGGAACGCAGCCGCCAACGCCCGAACAGCCCTGTCCACACTTCCGATCTCGGCGCTCAGCGCCTCGCAGAGCTTCTCCGCGGGCACGTAGTAGGCATACTCACCATCAATGAGGAACTCAAAGGCTCCTGCCCTCGAGCCACAGCCAATGTGAACAGGAGAGACTACCTCCAACTCCCAGCTCATGTCTGCGCCCCCTGCTGAGAAAGAAAGACCGTCGGCACACATGGGGCGACGCCGTAGGTGTAGACCGGCACCTTTTCTCCGTCCGGGGCGTCAGGACCACCCAGATACCCCGTGGCGAGCACGCCGCCGCAGACTCTCCAGCCGCCCGCCTCTCCCCAGAACGTCTCCGACCCGTCCGTCCCGGCCACCAAGACTGCCCCAGGCTCCAGTTGCACCGTTGGTCGCTTGAAAACCTCCCGTCCACTCGCGCCGCTGTCCACACGCGAATGCGCAAGTGACAGGTCGTAGACGCTCCTCGATAGGTCCAAACCCGCCCCTCGTGGCACGACCACCCGTCCCAGTGCCAACCATCCGCCCATATTCCCCTTGGGCACGAACCCTAGCTCCTGTGCATCCTCTATCTTTCCCAGTTCATAGCTGGCTCGGCCGGTGCCGCGGCGGCCGCCCAGTCCCGTGTCACAGGCAAACCGCAACGCCGCTTCCCAGACTTCCGTCCACCCACCCTCTGCGTGCACTAGGGCATACAGGCCACACCATGTGGAGAAGTCCCATCCGCTGGTGAAGTAAAGCCTCCCTGGAGGTGTTGTGGCCCCCGTGAGCCGACTCAGCGTGTTGTGCGACTCTTCCGTACCCCTCCAGAGCACCATGGGCTGCACCCCAGAATTGCCCGCAAGGGAAACCAGCGCTTCCTGTTCCTTTCGCAGCAGCACCACGGGAGTCTCGATGAGGTCCGGGTCCGACAGGCACAGCTCGGCGGGTGTCGGGGATCCCGCCGCGCTGACTGCCCCTACCGAAGCCCACCTCGCGCGCTTTAGCCTCTTGGCGTCGATCCTCCCTGCCTTCGCAGCGTTCGGCAGGTCTGCGTGCCAACTCACTGGCTTGGGTACCAAGAAGATGGCCTGCGAGTCTCTGACTTCAATTACGGGCATGCATGAGCTCAGCACTAGCTCCTGTGGACGAGCCTTGAGACTGCCCAGCAACTCCTCGAGCTTGGCGCTCCCGTTGAGGGTGCTCACGGCCCAGCAAACAGCGCCGAACAGCGTCTGGTTGCTCGGCCATGTGTGCACCGCGCTCCGCGGTCGCAGCCTAATCAGCTGCACCAGCACCGGCCTCCTGCCCTGCGACTTGTGATACCACTTCCTTGACCTGTGCCGCGAACTCAGCCAGACTACAGGCCTCGGCTCGCACTTCTGGCTCGCCGCCCGATACGTAGTAGTCTCGGCTTCGCCAAGTGAGCTGCAGTGCGCGAAACTTAACGCGTCCGTATCCCCGCGACCCGTGGCCGCCAAGAGCGCTGTCCTCCAGCAGGCTCATCGCCACCAGCACAGAGTCGTACAGGTACTGATGGTCCTCTGGCTTGTACACGTCGTACACCATACGCACGGTGAACTGCGCTCCTGCTGGAACACGCTCTATCTGGCGAGGTTTGGCTGCCGACGTCAGGCGGTTCAGGAAATTCTCATACTTGACTTCGGTGTAGACAGTCTCACCATAGTAGCGCCCAAGCTCCGCTAGGGTCTCAGACGTAGGGTAAGCATCCTCGACGCGGAGTCGCGTCGGGCCCAAGGCTACCCATTGTGGTTCCATCTGAGCAGGAATGCCGAAAACCCGGCAAATGGGGCACGACAGTGCGTCCTCCACCTTGGGGCACTGGTGAGCGCCGGTGGGCAGCTGTTGACCCGGCGCGGGAGCAACCTTGCCCTCAAGCCATTCAAGGAGAGCACGCATCTTGCCCCGCAGACTCGACCCCGGGAGGTACGGGACACGAGACCGGACCTTAGCATCACCTTCGACACCTCCAGG
>JAKORR010000489.1 GCA_029777735.1 Armatimonadota bacterium
CGGCTACCTCTATGTAGCGGAAGACAGCGGCGGTGTCCATACCCTGAGAGGTGACCGCGGCGGCGAGGAGTGGCTGTTCCGGCTGGACAAGGGCGTGCGCAGCCCTCTGACCTATCACAAGGGTGTTCTGTACATGGGCTGTGAGGATGGCCGCGTGTACGCGCTGGACACCAACTCCAAGGAGCTCAAGTGGGTCTACTCAACGGGCGGGAAGGTACGCTCGGCCGCCACGGTGTGGCGCGAGACAGTCTATGTTGCGAGCCAGGACGGCTACCTGTACGCTCTCGGCGCAGATGGCAAGCAGCGCTGGCGTATCAATCTCGGTGATAAGACGTGCTACGTGGCGCCGGTTGTTAGAAACGAAAAGGTGTACGTTGCCGCAGGCAAGAAGCTGTTGGCCTTCGACGCGACTCTGGGCCACAAGCGCTGGGAGTTCAAGACCCCCGAACTCATTACCGCGGCGCCTGCGGTCACCGACACGGCCGTGTTCTGCGCCGACGGAGAAGGCGCTGTCTACTGCTTGGATCAGGCCACCGGAGCCCCCAAGTGGCGATACCCGCGCGAGGGCCAGATCAAGCCGGTGCAGTCTGGTTTGTTCGTGGCTGGCGGAGCCGTGGTTTTTCGCGCCGGCACGGGTAGCCTGCTGGCCCTAGACGTCAATACGGGCAAGGCAATCTGGAGCTACAGCCTCCCTAAGCAGCCTGAGCGTCCCAAATGGATGAGTGGCGCGGGTTACCTTGGCGGACCAGGCGGGACGTTTGGTCCCCAGAGGATGCCCGGCGGTCGTGGTGGTCGCGGCGGTCTCGGCGGCTACAGAGGCCCCGGTGGGCCCGAGAGTGGGTATGCCGTGGTGCCCGAAATGGAGTATGTGGTCGAGCCCAGCGCCGCCCTGGCGGACAACCGCCTGTACATCTTGGGCGATGATTGTGTGCTCTACGGACTTGAGGCTACAGCGCCGGACGCGGTGCCGCCGTCCATCGAGGAAGCTGTTCTCGAAATCGAGGGCGAACAGAAAATACGGTTCGCTTACGCTGTGCCAATCGATGAGGCTGACCAGTTCCCACTGCGGTTCGCCAAAGTCGTGAAGGTGCCCGGGTCCCCGCCTGTATACCTGTCTGTGAAGGTCACCGACCTGGGCAGCGGGATAGATCCGGCCACCGTCGAGATGACCATGGACGGCAGGAAGCTGGACGTGACCTTCGATGAGACCGAGGGCCTGCTTTGGTATATTCACGAGGCCAAGGGCCGTGGCGTGGTGGCTCTGCCCAACGGCGAACATAACTTCGTTATACGGGCCTCGGACTGGCGCGGGAACCGAGGATCCGCGCAGTTGGCATTCACGGTAGATAACTCCATGTCCCCGCCCAAGGTGGCTTCGCCCCGGATGGGTGGCCCCATGGGCCCGGGCCTAGAACCCGGCATGATGGGGCCGGACATGCCGCCTGGGATGGGTCCCGGAATGCCAATGCCCTGATGGTGACGGTCCTATCCGACACGGGCTCTGAGGGCGGCGCAAACCGAACGGACGAGGCATGCCCATGCCTAAGTTAGTCATAATATCGATTCTGTTGCTCATACTGCTTGCCTACGCGATGTTCTTCACAAGCTGGAACTTGCAGAAGACGAAGGTAGTCGGGCTCCAGATCGGTACGCAGCAGTACTGGGAGGAGATACCGGTTGCCTACTTGGTCCTGGTGGGCGTTGTGATCGGAGTAGTCGCAATGGCCACTGCGACCTTGTTGCAGTGGCAGGGGCAGCGCGCTGCCATCAAGAGGCTGTCGAGCCAGATTGCTAAGGCCCGACAGGTACTTGAGCAGCAGAAGCGCCGCATTGCCGAGCTCGAAGCCCAACTGTCGGAGGCCAGGACCGCGACAGAGACCGCTGTTCAAGTCGCCGAGGAGCCCTTGGAAGTCGAACTGGAACCTGCTGCTGTCACGCAGTCTGCAACAGCCGAGGTCGTCCAGGACGCTCAGACGGAAGCCCAGGCTGAGCCTGAGCCGATGGCGTCCGGAGAGGACGACGAGGAGATCATCTAGGTATTCTGCAGGCAGGGCCAGATCTGCGATTGCCTCTTCCCCCCACGGCAGCCGCGGGTGAAGTCGGTTGCATTAGTGTGCTGCGTGGGTAGAATGTCTCCCGGACCGGCGAAGGGCCAGAGTGTGGGTCCGTGAGTTGGGGCATGTGAAGTCCTCGGGGGCGTTGGTTTCCGACGGATTGTTCAGGGGCACGCGCGATCAAGCCGGCGAAGCCGGCGTCCAGGAGACCCAGCCACGATGACACCGGGTGAGATCGAGGCCTGGATTCGGCTTAGTGCTTCGGGGCTTTCGCCTGTCCGGCAACGGGCTCTGCTGGAGGCCTTCGGAGGCGCCGAACAAGTCCTGTCGGCGTCGGACGAGGCGCTCGTAGGGGTGGAGGGCCTCGGGGCGCTCCACGTGCGCAAGCTGCGCCATGCCCTAGAGGCTGTGGACGCAGCGGAGATACGCGAGCGAATCGCCGAACGTGGCTGGCAGCTTGTGCCCCTTACGTCAAGAGAGTATCCAGAGAGGTTGCGCGAGATCGCGGACGCGCCGTCCGTGCTGATGGTGGAAGGAGACTTGGGGCCTTCTGACGCCCTTGCCGTGAGCGTTGTGGGCACGCGCAAGTGCAGCGACTATGCCCGGCGTCTAGCCCGGCGTTTGAGTTACGATCTGGCCGCCCGAGGCGTGACGGTAGTCAGCGGGATGGCCCTGGGCGTGGACGGGGAGGCCCACCGTGGGGCAATAGAAGCGGGTGGGCGAACCGTCGCCGTGTTGGGCTGCGGGTTGGATATAACCTATCCCCCCCAGCACGCGGAACTACGGAGCGAGATAGCTGCCTCTGGGGCAGTGATCAGTGCCCTGCCCTTGGGGACAGCGCCGACGCGGGACCAATTTCCACGGCGCAACAGGATCATCAGCGGGCTATCGGTGGGCGTAGTGGTGGTGGAGGCGCCCGTCGGCAGTGGCGCCCTGATAACCGCCCAGCTCGCGGCCGAGCAGGGCCGCGAGGTCTTCGTGGTACCTGGCGATGTGACGCGCCCGGAGAGCCGCGGGTCCAATGAACTCATCCGGGACGGCGCAACTCTTGTGCAGTCGGCGGACGACGTGCTCGAGGGGCTAGACGTTGTCATCGAAGCCGCGGCGTGTGCTTCGGCTGGCGTCGGTAGTGCCGCAGTGGAGTTGCCTCCCGACGAAGCTACCGTATACGCTGCCATGGCCACTGAGGGCGTAACAGTCGATGATCTTGTGGAGACCACGGGCCTGGATGCGGGTCGGACCATGGCCGCGCTCATGCTCCTGGAGATCAAGGGCCTCATCCGGCGGTTCGGAAGCGGAACCTACAGCCGGGTTGACTAAGACCAAAGGGCCTTTCGCTGTGGCCTGCCTGACCGTTGTCCGGTTCGAGGGTTGGCCTCCAGGGTAAGCATGAAAAGCAATGTCAACTATAGGAGAACTAAGGCCCGCCTGGGCCGTTAAGACTGGTGAGCGAAGAAAAAGGCATCAAAACGGCGATTATCGTCGAATCTCCGACGAAGACCAGGACGCTTGCGCGCTTCCTTGGCAAGAGATACAAGCTTCTGGCCACGCGTGGTCATGTGCGTGACTTGCCCGAGCGACGCTTGGCGGTGAACATCGAGGACAACTTCCGTCCCGAGTACGAAGTCATCCCCCGTCAGAAAGAGCACCTCGCCAAGCTTCAGGAGCGCCTAAAGGGGGTAGAGCATGTCTATCTTGCTTGCGACCCGGACCGCGAGGGCGAGGCTATTTGCTGGCACGTAAAAGAGGTGCTGGGGTTAGACTCGGAACGCAGCAAGCGTATCGAGTTCAACGAGATCACGATGCAGGCTGTGCAGCAGGCCCTGGAGCACCCACGCGAGATCAATTACCAGCGAGTAAATGCACAGCAGGCTCGTCGCGTCCTGGATCGTATTGTAGGGTACCAGCTCAGCCCTCTTCTGCAACAGCGGCTTGGCGGCTGGCGCTCGGCCCGCGGCTCGCTGAGCGCCGGACGGGTCCAATCGGCGGCTCTGCGACTGGTGGTCGAGCGGGAGCGAGAGCGGGCGAGCTTTGTGCCCAGAGAGTACTGGCGGCTTCGGGCGGTTCTGCAGCCCCAGGGCCGGAAGGAATCCTTCGTAGCCGAGCTAGTACAGCGCGACGGCCGGAAGGTGCGCGTCGAGAATGGCGTTGATGCCGCAGAGATCCTGGCTGACCTCATCGACGCGAAGTACTCAATCGTCGATCTGCAGACCAAGGAGCGCAAGGAGATCCCGGCGCCGCCCTTCACGACCAGCACGCTCCAGCGGCAGGCCTCAAGCAGGCTTGGGCTTTCAGCGCGTGAGACGATGTCTGTCGCTCAGCGCCTGTACGAAGGCGTGGAGCTGAGCGAGGGCACAACAGGCCTGATCACGTACATGCGCACCGACTCGACCCGTATTGCACCAGAGGCGCGGACAGCGGCTGTAGGTTTTATCCGCAGCAACTATGGCGAAGACTATGTCGGGCCGGGCGTGCGCGGCAGGGCGGTCAAGGGTGCTCAAGATGCGCACGAAGCCATTCGACCGACACATGTGGAACTAACGCCGGACGATGTTGCGCCCTACCTCAGACCACGCGAGCTGGCGGTGTATCGTCTGATCTGGCGACGCTTTGTGGCCTCCCAGATGGCCTCGGCGTTGTGGGACGAAACAATCGTGGACGTAGGCGCTGGGCGCTATGTGCTGCAGGCCAAGGGCAAGGTGCTCCGGTTCCCGGGCTGGCGGGTTCTCTATGGGGCAGAAGCGGCCACCGAAGACGATGAGAAGGAAAGAAACGTCGAGGAGGCTGCGGAGGGCTTACTCCCAGTGCTCAGCGTGGGCGAGCAGCTGGACCTACTGCATCTGCGGGCTAACCAGAAGTTCACAGAGCCCCCGGCGCGATACACCGAAGGCACGCTGGTCGCGGCCCTGGAGAAGTACGGCATCGGACGGCCCAGCACCTACGCGCCCATTATCGAGACGCTCAGGCAGCGGCGCTACGTCGAGATGGCGGGCCGGTACTTCGTGCCTACGTCCTTGGGTGTGGCCGTCTACGATTGGCTAATGGAGTACTTCCCGCAGATCTTGGACCTGGAGTTCACCGCGCGCATGGAGGAGCGCCTGGACGCCGTCGAGCGCGGTGAGGCGGACTGGGTCGAGGTGCTGCAGGACTTCTACAATCATTTTGTTAAGTGGCTCAGCCAGGCGGAGCACTCAAAGCCGCAGGTGCTGGAGGGCGAGGTCTGCCCCGAATGCCACGGCCGGATGTTGGAGCGCTTCTCTCGGAACGGCCGCTTTGCGGGCTGCGAAAACTACCCCCAGTGCCAGTACACACGTGACCTGGGTTGGGAGCTGCCCGAGCCCTGTCCACGCTGTGGACACAACCTGGAAGTAGTCGTCTCCCCGAGGAACGGCCTGCAGGTGCGGTGTGGCAACCGCGAGTGCGATTACGTCAAAGACTCAGAGGCCGTGGAGCCTGAGGAGCCCCCAGCAGCTCAGGAGAACAAGGCCTGCCCCGAGTGTGATAGGCCCATGGTTCTCAGACGCGGCCGCAGAGGCGAGCAGTTCTGGGGATGCAGCGGCTTCCCTGAGTGTAGGCATACGGAGCCTCTGAAAAAGCAAGGCAAGCGGCCTGTGGTCGAGACCGACATGGAGTGCCCTGACTGCGGCAAGAAGCTTGTGGTGCGTTGGGGGCGCCGTGGTCCCTTCCTAGGCTGCAGTGGCTATCCCAAGTGCCGGCACACGCGCAATCTTACGGACGACGAAAAGCGGCAGTATCTGCCCCTCGGGAGAAGCGACGAGGCAGAGCCCAGGACCGGCGGATCTGAGGAGAATCTGGAGGACGCAGAAACTGACGGAGGATAGTAGACCCGGTATTGCCGAGTTGGTGGCTGTCACGGCCATTTCCATGATGGTTCTGGCTCTCGAGGTGGCCCTGACCCGAGCCTTCTCGGTGCTGTTGCGATTCCACTATGTATTTCTCGCGGTGTCCTTGGCGACATGCGGGCTGGGGCTGGGTGGTGTCATCGACTACGCTCTTCGGAAGGCCAACGGTCGCCCAGTACTGGGAGTGTCGGCTCTGGCCGCAGCCTTGCTCGCTCCCGCTGGGATCATCCTCCTATTTGCGTCCCCCATATCGGCGTACTTGACATCCCTTTGGGTTCTGTCGGCCTGCTGTCTGCCGGGTTTCATGGCCGCAGGGGTCTTCCTCAGCCGAGCCTTCAGCGTCTGGGGTCGGCACAGTGGGATAGTGTACTATGCGGATCTGACAGGGGCAGCGATAGCGGCCGCGGGCGTCATAGTCGCCCTGCAGCTTGGTGGCGCGGTCAACGCAGCGTTGGGCTGTGCGGCGCTAGGAGCCTTCGCTGCGGCGCTGTCCTGGCGACGGCTGTGGTTCGCTTCCTTAGCCTGCCTGGTGTGTGCGACTCTGTTCTTTTCCGCGCTGGGCAATAGCAAAGCGCGGGTGGTGGACCTGCCAGCCTTGCCCTTGGCCGGCGACCCGCTGGCCAAGCCGCTGTATCAGGAGCTAGGGGACCCGAGCAGCGGCGCGAGGCTTCTTCTCTCCGACTGGAATGCCTTTGCTCGGACGGACGTGGTGGTCTACGCCACTCCAGACGGGCACGTGCCCAAGGATTCAGACTTGTACCTGTATACCGACGGCGAAGTGCCGACCAACATTGTGCCTTACCACGGTTCGCTGGAGGAGCTGGCAAAACGGTATCGGGACTTCATCGGCCTGTACGCCTTCCGGATGGTGATGCCCCAAAAGGTCATGTTGATCGGCCCAGGCGGTGGGCTGGACATCTGGCTAGCCCTAATAGTCGGCGCCACGGAGATTAGAGGCGCCGAGGTCAACCCTTCGATTCCACGCATCGTGCGCCGGTTTCGCAACTATGGCGGTCCTGTATATGATTTTGCAAATGTGGACATCGCCGTGGCTGAGGGCCGTAGCTACCTGCGGCGCGAAACCGACAAGTACGACTTTATCTACATGGCCCTGACCAAGACCGCTACCACGGCCACCACTAGCATGGCGCTCATCGAGAGCTACGTGCACACCGTCGAAGCTTTCAGGGATTACGAGAGACACCTCACGGATGACGGCGCCCTGGCCTTTGTCTGCCAAGAGACACCGTTGCTGATCCGAGAGATGGCCACAGCACTGCGGGCGATGGAATTGGAGGGAGCAAGCCGCAAGGAGGCCGTGAGCCGCATCGCCATGGTGTCCGTGCCCGAAGAGCGTTTTGGGGCCGGGCCCTATCGGCACCTACTGTTGGTCTTCTGCAAGCCCCTCAACGTGGGAAGATCGCGCGAGATGGCCGAGCAGGCCGTGGCGTCGGACCTGGTACCTGTCTTCTTCCCCGGGGTCTACGAGCCGCAGCCCTTCGGAAGCCTGTGGGATGCTGGCAGGAGCATCGAGGAACTATTGGCGGCTTGGAACAGGCAATGGACCGGGGGTGTAGGGCTTAACCTGACGCCCTGCACCGACGACCAGCCCTTCGTAGTGGACTTGACCTGGGGCGTGCCCTTGCCGCTGAAGCGATTCCTGGAGTGCACTGGCGTCCTCTGCGTCGTGCTCGTGGTTCTAGCGGGTACGCTTGGCGTCAGACGTCAAGCAGAGACTGCAGGACTCGAGACGGCACTGTGGCCTCTGTACTTTGCAGGCCTAGGCGTAGGGTTTATGCTAGTCGAGGTCGTACTCATCCAGATGTTCACGCTTTATCTGGGCTACCCGGTGCTAAGCCTGGCGGCGGTGCTCTTCGGGATTCTGCTGGGCGCGGGGTTGGGCAGCTTGCTGAGCCAGAGAGCCGAGGCGCGCCATGGTGCCCAAGTAGTCACAATGGCTGTCGCCGGCCTGGTGGTGCTTGCGTTGGCGGCCCGGCTGGGTGGCCCAGCGGTGTTTTCCGCTACACTAGGATGGAACGTACGGCTGCGCAGTCTGGTGACTCTGGCCATGGTGGTGCCCTTAGGATTGGTCATGGGCGTGCCCGTCCCCACCGGCCTGCGAATGGTAGTTGACCACCGAGGCAAACCTCTAGTACCATGGATGTGGGCCGTGAACGGAGTTACCTCAGTCGTTGGGTCTGC
>JAKORR010000490.1 GCA_029777735.1 Armatimonadota bacterium
CTGCGCCTGACACTCCATGGCTACACCGGGGCCGGCCATCTCCGACATCCCATAGCAATTGTAGACCGAAGCCCCAAACTGAGCCTCGATGCGTCGCCTCGTGTTCTCGGTATGGGGTTCGCCTCCGACGAAGATCACGCGAACCATCAGGTCCTCGGATGGAGTGATGCCCTCCTCGACGCAGGAAAGAGCGACGCGCAGGGCATAAGAAGGCAGGATGTGGAGGACCGTGGTGCCGAAGGTCTGCATCAAGTGGATCTGGCGCGCAGTATTCCCGGCGCCCGCAGGTATTGTGATGCACCCGATCAGCTCGCCGGCGTAGTGGAAGCCCAAGCCGCCCGTGAATAGCCCGTAGCTCATCATGTTCTGGAAGACGTCGTCCGCTGTCACTCCGGCGGCGATCATCCCGCGGCCTACACACTCGGCCCAGCGGCGCAGGTCGCCCTGGGTATGGAAGACGGCTGTGGCAACGCCCGTCGTGCCGGAGGAGTAGTGCATCCGCACAGCCTCGCGCGCGGGCACGGCCAGGAAGCTCCAAGGCATTCCGGACCGGAGGTCGTCCTTAGTGGTGAAGGGCAGTGAGCTCAGGTCCTCGGGCGTGCGGATGCTCGCCGGGTTGATCCCCAGCGACGCGAAGCGCTGACGGTAGAAGGGCGACCGAGCCGCCCGCTGTACGGTGTCTTGGAGGCGTTCGACTTGCAGATCACGAATCTCGTCCTTGGTCAGCCAGTCCGTCTGCGCAAACTCATACACGGTACTGCTCACAGGCAGAGCCTCCTAGCTCTATTCTCTCATCTCTCGCCGGGACCGCATGCTCCTAGGGACGCCCTGCATACCCGCAGCGCCGATCAACTGAAACCGTCTCAGGGTTGTACCGACGCCGAATCGCAGGAGCACAAGACGAGGAGTATTCGCGCGGTTCCTCCGAAGTAGTCACCTTGCTACTTTACTACCCGCCGGTCTGTCGGACAACCGCGCGCCTCAGGCGGACAGCACCAGGTTGCCTGCAACCTCCAGGCTGCTCAGGGGCTTGTCGTGGGCATGGACGTGTGGACCACTTCCGGGCTCTCTTAGTCGCCGATAGGGATTCGGTACAGATGGACGTCGTAGCCAG
>JAKORR010000491.1 GCA_029777735.1 Armatimonadota bacterium
CAGAATAGCTTGACGCTTGGCAGGTTCGCCCACCAGTGTCTCCCCGGACTTCGAGAAATGCACAACAGAAGGAGTCACCCGACCGCCTTCGGCATTCGAAATCACTGTGGGCTCGCCCGCCTCAACAACGGCAACACACGAGTTAGTGGTGCCCAAATCGATACCTACAGCCTTTGGCATAATGAATCACCGCCACGAACTTATGTGAAACTGTCCCAGACCCCGAACGCAGGGCCTAACGCCTATCGAGCATGGACGAGCATACTATAACTCATCAACAATGTCAAGCATGTTGATAGCGATAGACTTAGGATAGTTGCTTCGTCCTTCGCTATAGTACCCCTCTCGCTACGCCCTAAAACCTCGCCAGGGTAGACATGGCCCTCGAAGAAGTTGCAGATTCCTTCTGGCAAAAGCTTTACGAGGATAGAGTGCGCAGAGCGTCCTCAGACCAGGGCAAGAGCGCCAAGGCTGGTCTGCAGTTCCGGCGTTAGGGCCTTGGGGGGTCACTGCGCCGGGCGGATCTCGCGTGCCTGCTCGCGGGCCTGGGCCATGCGCTCTTGGAGTCGTTGGCGAAGATCGGCCCGCACTTCGTAGTAAGCAGAATCGTGGATCAGATTCGTCTGCTCGTGTGGATCGGCCTGTAGGTCATACAGGAAGTCTTCGACGTAGACTGCGCTGTGGGGATACATCCAACCTGCGCCTGTGTGATTGGCGGGTGCCGAGACAGAGTACTTCCACCGCTCGGTGCGCAGGCAGCGTCCCACTTGACTTTCACTGATCTGGGCGAAGACATCTGGGGACCAGGTGGCGGCGGTACGGTCGACAAGACGCTGCAGGGGCCGCCCGTGCATGGTGTCGGGAGGCTCAACGCCCCCCGCCGCCAGGAGGGTGGGCGGTATATCGATGAGACTTACCAGCTCGCGGACTACCTGGCCGCCACGGAAACTCGGCCCGCAGGCGATCATCGGGATTCGGAGGCTCGATTCATGGCAGGAACGCTTGTACTCGCCGTTGCGGGTTTTGAAGTGACAGCCATGGTCGCTGGTGTAGACGAGCAACGTAGTGTCGGTGAGGCCGAGGGCGGTCAGTTCGTCGCGGATGCGCCCTAGATTGTAGTCCAGACTTGCGCAGCAGCCCAGGTAGTCGGGGTACTCCTCGGCCCAGTTGCCGCCCAAGGCTGCCAGGTCTCCGGGCACCACAAAGTCGTGGAATCGTTCTCTGCTCCCGGGCGGTCCTTCAAAGTGACCTCGATCGTTCTGGTGGTGAGGTTCGAGGTACGAGA
This sequence comes from Armatimonadota bacterium, assembly GCA_029777735.1. Lineage (GTDB taxonomy): Bacteria > Armatimonadota > Zipacnadia > Zipacnadales > FEN-943 > JAKORR01. The sequence continues at coordinate 1,286 of JAKORR010000491.1, forward strand.
CGAACAGGAAGAAGGGACGGCTGCCGTTGCGCGTGCGCAGGTAATCCAGAACGAAGTCAGTTTGGCAGTCCACGCGATAGCCTTCCCACTCGACCTTTTCGCCTTGAGCGTTGAACATGTGACCTCCGCCGATGCCATGCGATGTAAACTCGAGCACGTCGGAGGCCAGCCAGTAATCCTTCCACCCGCCGCGCCGTTCGGGGGGAACGGGCTTCTCGCGGAAGTTGAGCTCTGGGCCTGTGGAGGCCAGATGCCACTTGCCGATATAGCCTACTTCATACCCCGCCTCCGAGCACCAGTGAGCAATGGTCTTCTCATCTGGCAGCAGTGCGATGTCGTTGGTGAAGCAGCTCGTCTCGGTCGCGTACCTACCCGTCTGCAGGCACGCGCGAGCCGGGCCGCACACCGGCTGGCAGGTAAAGGCATGCTCGAACCGCACGCCTTCGGCGGCCATCCGGTCGAGATTAGGCGTCACGTCGAGGGGCTGGCCGTAACAGCCTACAGTGTCCCAGCGCTGCTGGTCGGAAAGGATGAATACGATGTTGGGGTGTGAGTTTGAGCTGTGGGCCATGCGATGTTCCCTCCCGTACAATCACGGCTGCACTGCGGAGCCAACGGCCCCATGGACACTGCCCAGGCACTTGCCGGCGAGGTCAGCTTCTACAAGGGTGTTCGAGGCCACGGGGATAGGGCCTCCCGTAGGCGCCAAAGCAGAGGACGTCCGCATCAACCTTCAGCCCCAGCGAAGAGCCGTGCGGAGCGATGCAGTGGGGACGCCGCGTGAGCTTGAGCTAGAGATAGCCCGACACGGCGCTTACGGTGCTCGGGGCGGCCTGTGGGAGATCCGGCTCAGCCGGCAGCCACACAGCATAGGCGTAGCCGCTGTCGGGCTCGCAGTCCTCGCCAGAGTCGGCACTTGTGCGGCTATTGTCGGCCTGTTTGTACTCTGGCAGCAGACCCACGTTGGCGAAGGGTACCATACAGCCCTCGTGTACGGCGCCGTTCTTCATCCCTAGCTTCACCGGATAGAAGGGTCCTAACGCTCCGTCCTTGGCTGGCTGGCGTGTCAGCCAGGTGTCCTGGAACACCCAGGCGAGGCCCGTGAAGGCTGTGCCCCTTTCCCGGCTGTCGAACAGCGCCAGGCGTGCCTCCGCCGAACACCACAGGCTGTTGAGGGCGAACACCACCGGCCCGCGAACCAGCGCCACCAGGCCTTCCTTCTCGCCTGCGCCCTTCACCCAGCACGGCCTCATCGGGAAGCGCACGTGAATCATCTCGCCATCGCTCCACTTGCGAGATATGCACTCATAGCCGCCGCTGGTCGCGGGGCTGGGCATCCAGTAATTCACGCGCACGGTCGCACCCTCGGCCCACCCGGGTATACGTACCAGAAAGTTCAGGGTTTCTGGCTTCTTCATCCGCAGCACTATAGCCACCGCTTCGGTGTCGGGGTAGGAAGTGTGCTGCTCGAGCGTGACGATCTGGCCCGACGGCGCGCGAAATCGGACCGTGGATTCACAGTACTGGTTGATGTAATAGCCCTCCGGGCCCTCGGCACAGATCAAGCTGGGCAGCAAGGCTAGCGCAAGGACACCCGAGGAGACAGCATTAGCGTCGGCAGGCTTGGCTAGGGGTGGACGCGTGCCCGCCAGGGGCCGCGAAGACACGTAGTTGCCACCATCGCCCGATTGAGCGGCAGGCAGGACATTCCACAGCAGCTTCTCAACCACATCGGCATACCTGGTCTTGCCCGTAACCTCCAACAGCCGCTGATTCAACCGCAGCCACGCTAGACAGGCGCTTGTGTCAGCCTGTGGATCGGCTCCGGTCAGGGCCAAGCGATCGGCCGCAAGCGCCTCCCACGCACTCTCGACGGGGCGGAGGCAGGTGGCTTCGCCCGTCACGGCATAGATCTGTAGCAAGCCGAGGAGGTTCAGATAGAAGGTCTCTGGATCCAGGTAGGCAGTGACGTCTTCCAGCTTGGCCTCGCCCGTGCCGAGACAGCTCAGACCGGTATAGAAGTCGGCCCCGGACCAGGCGTCCAGGTTCTCAACTACCCACAGGCACCATTTCACCAGGCGTTCGTCGCCTGTCTCGGCAGACAGGCGTGCGAGAGGCTCGATGAGGACTGTGGCCCGTAGTGCAGAGGCCCGCTCGTCTGGGGAGGTGCAAAGGTCGGGAGCAGCCAGCGACAGCTTGGTCGGCCCGAAGTGCTCAAGGTAGAAACCCGCGAGTCGGCTAGCCACCCGGAGCGCCAAATCGCTGGCGAGCTGTTCGTGGCAGTCCAGCAGGCCCTGCAGCAACCAGTAGTGCTCGTAAGGCTCTAGGGCGCGGAGAGGTTGGCGCACGCTGGGGGCCGAGACACCTAGATACCCGTCTGCCTCCTGGGACTTCTCCAGGCCCCGGACAGCCTGATCCACTGCGTTTCTCAGCTTGGCGTCGCCGACGCGCGAGGCAGTATAGGCGGCTGCCGAGAGCCACTTGCCCATCTCGCCACCCACCGGATCGTCACCCGTGTAGTTCTTTGCCTCGAAAAGGGCTACCAATCGCTCCCAGTCGGCCTTCAGCAAGCCCTTGCGGAAGCTGTCGACATAACGCTCGCGCAAGAAGCCGCCCACTGCTGGCACCTGACCGGATGGTAGCGACCGCATTAGCATGATAGGACGTTGCTCGTTGGCCGCGACCGGTGCTGAGAAGACAGGCATGACACAGGTCAAGAGTAGGCACACTGGACACAGGAAGTTTCTCATCGGGAGTTCATTTCCTCTGGCTTGCTACGTATTTTTGCTGCTATTTCAATACCGACAACTAAGTGCGGCCGCCTTCGAACCGCGGTCAGGCCAGCAGAGGCACAGACACCGCGAGGGTCGAGGACCACTCTGTCGAGAGACCCATACGCGCCGCCCTAATCGTCGCAGCGGCCGATGGGGCCAGACACTTATGTCTTAGACTGACGAGGGCCTCTCAGGTTCTGAATCCGAGCTGGTCAATGTGCCCGGTCCTAGGGCATAATTGAAGGCGGCTGACGTGCTGTGGCCGGTATTGGAGGCAATGGAAGCAGCCGTCAGGGGCGGGCGTAGTGTGTAGAGATCGTCCCAGCGCTGAGAGCTTCGCAAAACCCTGGGCAGATTTCCAGCCTCTGCGCCCGGGCTGCCAAGAGTTACGGAGCGCCGAGACCGTGTGGATCGGTGCCCGGGCCGCGGCACTCTGGCCGATGCGAGGTCACCGCGATGGCTGATGCGCTCAAGCTTGCAGAACTGGTGCCCCCCGAGACTCTCGATCGGTTGCAGCGGGAGTTCAGGACACTGGTCGGTGTGCCTATAGTCTTTACTGACGCCGACGGGCAGGCCTTAACTGAAGTTGAGGAACCCTTGCGGTACTGCGGCTCTCTTGTTTACTGTCGCAACGCACAAACTCTTTGCCTCCGGCGCGAGAAGTGGGACGTGGCAGAGGAAAAGTTGGAGGCCGAGATGCGTAAGGGGCATGAGCGGGGCGAGCCGCTGGCTCACCAATGCGCCGGAGGCTTCAAGGACATGGCTGTGCCCATCATCGTCGCCGGGCAGGCCGTGGGCTTGGCCGTTTTCGCCCGGACCCTCGTTGAGCCTCCGGACACCAATCGCTTCCGCGACCTCGCGAGGAGGCACGGGATGCCGGCTGAGGTGGGCGAAGAGGTGGCAAGACAGGCACTCGTCATGCCCGAGGAGAGAGTTGCGGCCGTTGCTGGCTTCCTGCAGACCGTCGCGAATCTGGTCGCCAGCGCTGCCTACGACAGCCTGCGGGCGCGACAGGTGCTCGAACTTGAGGACCTGCGCGATTCACTGGTGCACATGATCGTCCACGACCTGCGCACGCCACTGACCAGTATCATGGGCAGTCTGCAGGTGATTCAGGAAGCCGAGTACGATGCTTCCTTAGTCGAGGAGCTTGTGCCTATAGCGGTGGCTTCTGCCGAGTCGATGCTCGAGATGATCAACACGCTGCTTGACATCAACAAAATGGAGAACGGCGAACTGGAGCTCGACCTGCGCGCGGTTCGCTTTGAAGAGATTGCAGCCAAAGCCCTGGACCAGGTCAAGGGTCTGGCACTTGAACACGGCCACGACTTGGTGAACGAGGTGCCGCCCGACGGCCTCACCGTTCAGGCCGACGAGGATCTGCTTCGACGCGTTGTTGTGAACCTGCTGGGCAACGCCATCAAGTTTACCCCAGACGGCGGCCGCATCACACTGTCGGCCAAAGTTGATACCCAGGGACTCACCTTCTCGGTGGTCGACAACGGCCCGGGCATCCCTCCCGAAGATCAGGCGCGTATCTTCGATAAGTTTGGCCAGGCTGCTGCTCACAGAGACCGCCGCAAGTACTCGACTGGCCTGGGATTGGCCTTCTGCAAGATGGTTGTCGAGGCCCATGGCGGCAGGATCTGGGTGGAAAGCGAGGTAGGCAAGGGCAGTGCCTTCCACGTCTTCATCCCGGTACGTCCGCCCGGAAATCGCTAACTGTCTTACGACGTTCCTTGAATAAGATCTTCTGCGCCTTGCGTATAGAAGACATTGGTGTCGGGGAGGGCACTTCCCTGAGTGGTTTACCGGAGCGTGGGCAAGCCAGGCGGCAGGGGAAGGTAGAAGGTTTCACACCGCGAAACCACTATTTCCGGAGGTGGCACGATGAACGGACAGCTCAGGGTGATCGATGCGCGCCATGACCCTGAAGGGGCCAGTGTCGTCCTGCGCGAGATGGCGCCCCCTGGCCTGCCCAAGGCTGTAATCGAACGCACTGCCCAGATAGTCGAAGACGTGCGCCAGCGGGGAGACGAAGCGGTGGTCGAGTACACACGGCGTTTCGACTGGCCCGAGGCTACAGTAGAGGACCTGACAGTGGGCCAGGAGGAGTTGGAGAAAGCCTTTGACGAGGTGGACCGCGACTGGCTGAGGGCCCTACGCCGCGCCAAGAGCAACCTGTTTCGCTATCACGAGCAGCAGGCTCCACGCTCATGGCTTCAGGACTTCGATGGCCTGCTGCTGGGACAGCAGGTCAAGCCTGTGGCCTCGGTAGGCATCCACGTTCCGGGCATGTCGGCCTCGCTGCCGAGCACACTGGTACATTGCGCGGTGCCGGCGGCTGTCGCAGGAGTGGCCCGAGTGGTGATGGTTACCCCTCCGGACAAGGAGGGACACGTGTCGCCAGAGAGGCTTGTGGCCGCCTCCGAGTGTAGCATCTCCGAGGTTTATCGCGTAGGTGGCGCCCAGGCTGTCGCCGCGCTGGCCTATGGCACGCAGACCCTTGCCTCTGTGGCCAAGGTCGTGGGGCCTGGTAACGCCTACGTTATCGCCGCCAAGCATCTCGTCTATGGGCAGGTGGGCATTGACAGCCTGGCTGGCCCCAGCGAGGCCGTGATTCTAGCCGACGGCTCCGCTGCCCCGGCTCTGGCGGCCATCGATTTCCTAACCCAGGCAGAGCACACTGGCGACAACATGGTGGTGCTGATCACCCCCGATGAAGAGCTCCTCAACGCCGTGGCCGAGCACCTGGAGGCCCTGCTGGAATGTCTGGATAGGGACGAGATGATCCGCCAGTCGCTCGGCGAGTGTGGAGCGCTGGTTCTGGTCGAATCCCTCCAACAGGGCATCGATCTCACCAATGAGATCGCACCCGAGCACCTGCAGTTGCTGGTGGACGACCCCGGTGGGTGGCTGGGCGAGATTCAGGCCGCGGGCTGCATCTTTCTGGGGCCCCACAGCCCTGTCCCCCTGGGCGACTATGCCGCCGGCCCCAGCCATGTGCTGCCCACAGGCCGCGCCGCCCGTTTCTCGTCTGGCCTGTCGGTGAACGATTTTCTCACCTTTAGCTCGGTTATCTCTGCTTCGCGACGAGCACTATCGGCTCTCGCCGAAGACGTTATCGTTCTGGCGGAGGCCGAAGGGCTCAGTGCGCACGCAGAGGCCCTGCGCTATCGCATCCAATCGCACGGCGTGGGGGACGACCCGAAGGATAGATGACCTTGGCCTGAGGTGGACGTGGGCCAGGGCTACCCTATCACTACGGGTTGGGCTGGCGTTGGCTACTCCGGTGTAATGGGAGGATGGGCAAATGAGTAACCGAAGAGCTGAGATCTCGCGAAAGACCCAGGAGACCGACATTCGGCTTCGGCTTGACCTGGACGGCACGGGCACGAGCCAAATCTCCACAGAAGTGGGTTTTTTTGATCACATGCTCTGCCACCTAGCCAGGCATGGCCTGCTGGACTTGGAGATCGAGGCCAGCGGTGACCTGGAGGTAGACGCTCACCACCTTGTTGAGGATGTGGGGATCGTGCTGGGTCAGGCGCTGGCTCAGGCCCTGGGGGACAAGGCCGGACTGCGGCGTTACGGTCAAGCCCTGGCGCCGATGGATGAGGCGCTTGTGGTGGTTGCTCTGGACCTATCCGGCCGGCCCACTCTGGAGTACAGGTTCGAGCTTCAATCGGCCAAGACGGGCGATTTCGACACCGAGCTAGCAAGAGAGTTCTTCCAAGCCGTGGTCAGCAACGCCAGGATAACGCTGCATTTGCACCAGATGGCCGGGCGCAACACCCACCACGTGCTGGAAGCAGCCTTCAAGGGCTTTGGGCGAGCCCTGGACCAGGCCACATCCATCGATCCGCGCCTCGCGGGTGATATACCTTCCACCAAGGGCATGCTGTAGCACAGGGCGGCTGCTTGTTTGCCCTTGAGTCCTTGCAGCGCCACACGGCGCTCTCAGCGTCCTGTGGCCCTACGGTGCGCAGGAGGTAGGTTACCACCAGGAATAGGATGTCCAGCTTGCGCAGGAGAATCCACGTCCGCCCGTGCCGATGACGGCAACTCGCAATCGCGGAGTCATTGGCCATCACTCGCTTCTATCGTTTGCGAGTATATTGCGGCCACCTCCGACATCATTATCCATTATCATCCATTATCGGAAGCTGCCCCGTATCTTTCAGCGAGGCTGCAATGGTCAAACACTCATACAACATCGGCAGCATGAGGTCGGGATGGTGCGCGAGGTTTATCGGGTGCGTCCAAAAATGGAAGAGGCGGTCTTACGCCGGGCAAGCTCCAAGCCCTTGCGTACCTGGCGGATTCGGCAGCTCTGGGTATTCTCTGGCGGGTAAATACTCACTTTATGACTTTTCCGCCTGAGTCTGTCTAAGTATGTATGAGAATTCCTGTCCCCTGTTAGTGCCTCCCACGCGCCAGGCGTTTTGGAAGCCCAATTGTGCTGTAAAGGTTGCCAATGGCGTGCAGATATTGCTGAATCTTCTCGGAAGATACTATTCAGATAGAATTTGTCCAAAACTGCTGGCGCTCTTCATTTCAACCAGCTCCCAGCTGCCTTTCCATACGCATCCTAAGAGTCGGAGGAATGAGGCTCCGCAGCGTTGGGAGGCTCCGGCGGGACGTTGCCAGGGCCGTCGCTCTCGCCGGGGGCTTGAGAAGCAGTCGAGTAGCGGCGGAGAAGTGCAGACGGAAGTAGCATTTCCCAGACCGACAAGTCACTGACGCGCGCATAGACCCACATGAACACGAGGGCACCGGTCACGTAGCTGCTAGTGGCGGCCCAAGCAGCGCCCGTAACCCCCTTCAGGGGAACGAGAACGAGCTGGAGGGCGATGTTGAGGGTCACCACTGGGATATAGACCCAGAGGGCGACGTCCGGTCTGCCACGACCGGCCAAGTCACTGTGCAGGATCTTATGGATGATACCGGCAATCACGCCGATGATCATTATGCGCAGGATGTTGCCGGCGGGCTGAAAGTTTTCGCCGTACATGAGGACGACGATCCAGGGCGCTAAGAGGACCGCGACGACGCCGGCGAGGATGGCGAGGGGCAGGATGCAACGCAAAAGGCGGCAGGTCTTGATGGCGAACTGGCGGGGGTCGCGGCTAGTGGCGCTGCGCGCTAAGACACCCATGCCCACGGCCTGAGGCAGCAGGTAGAGAAGCTGGGCGACGTTGTTGCCGACACTGAATTGTCCCACCTCGTCGGGGTGCACATAGTGCTGCAACACAAGGATGGCAACATTGTAGTTGACGCTGAAGACGAATAGCGCGACGGAATAGATGATGCCTAGGCTGATGAGCTGCTTGGCTACACCCGGCGCGGCAGCAAATCCCAAAGGGCTGACAAGACTGAGGAGCCACAGGCCATACACTGTAGCGCAGGCAACCCCCAAGGTCTTGGCGATACAAGCGCCGCCGACGCCGCCTTTGAAGACCCAAATGAACAGGGCAGTCGCGACAAGAGTGGCAAAGGCTGGCAGGCAGTGGGCCATGGAGAAGCGGTCGATCCAGTTCTTGCCCAAGGCAATACCACTGGCCCAGTCAAAAAGGAGAGACATTGGCGGGAAGGCCATGCCGGCAAGGGCGAGGATGAGGCCGTACTTGAAGGCACCGTTGAGGAGATACGCCGCGCCAGTGATGATGACCCCGAGGATCGAGACCCGCAGGGCGAGCCATAGCATAGTCTGGACCAGGTCACGGTCTGGTATCAGGCGCTTGCCGATGTAGTAAGTGACCGCTTGGCGCACGCCCAAGGTGGCGATGGTGTTGAGGATGGTGGGCACGACAAAGATGATCGCCATGATGCCCACGGCTGTTGGGCCGAGGAGACGAGCGATCAGAATACTAGTGGCGAAGTTGCTAGCCACGGACACCAAGCGCGCCGCAAGCACTAAGATGCTGTCCGCGGCGAAGCTACGTTGCTTGGCAGGTTTGGGGTCTTGGGAAGTAGGCATGTGAGAACACCAGAGTTCAGAATGACCGTTGCTTGATTATGGCAGGGACGCCCACTGCTAAGGCTCTCGGTGGCACATCGCAAAGGACTACGGCACCGGCCCCGACGATCGCTCCCGCTCCGACGGTGATGCCGCCGATGATCTTGGCGCCCCCGCACAGAAGCACGCCATCCTCTATGATGGGATAGCTCTTGTCGACGCTAGCACGCCCGTGGCTGCCAAGTGACACCTCCTGGCAGATAACCACATCGTCGCCAATGACGACGCCGGCACCGATGACGATACCAATGGGATGGGCAAAACGAACGCGCCGCCCGATCTGGGCGCAAGGGGAGACGTAG
>JAKORR010000492.1 GCA_029777735.1 Armatimonadota bacterium
CGTGGTCATCCTGCACGCGCACCAGCGCGTCGGCAAAGCCTTTGCCTGTGATCGTAATGCCTAGGCGCTCCCTTGTCGCCGCAGGCACACCACTCTCAGGTACCTTGATCTCGACCCGATACGGTAGTTCTCGTCCGGCTGTGGCCAGCAACGCTAAAGCGTGCAGAGCAAGTGCTCGGTCGGCCGCGCCGTCCAGTCCTTCAACGTCGCGGTTGCTGGGTACCAGAAAGGAGTATGGGGCAGGATTGAGCAGGAAGACCACCACTCGCCCCTTGCCGTACCTATATGCAGCAAGGGGCGGCTCCTCGCCCAGGCGCCCCTTGTCACCTGCTCGCAGCCCCGGTATCTCCTGCCACGGCAGATAGGATAGGATCCACTGCGCAAATGCATCGTCCCGCTCAGCTGTCAACTCCTTGGGCCAGCCCGCCAGCACGTAGGACGGTCCCGCCAGCAGTAGGCCCTTGCCGTCGCGCACCTGGTCCAACAGGGCCAACCGCACGCGCTCCGGAATCGCTGCGCCAGTCACCCCGGTGATGAGGAATACCTCCGTGGCCGCGTCCGACACTACCCGCAGGGCCTGTCTCTGGGCCACTCCCAGGCTCAGTGGGTACACACCCGTTTGGTTGCGGTACGGCCACATATCGGCAGCCACCAGGGCGTTAGGGGTGTCGAAGTAGAGGTGGCGCACGTCCATCGGCACGCGGCGGCCCAGCTCCATCGTCTCCCAGGCCGCCCACCGCTGGCACATTAGCCCCACCTTCACGGGCCCATCCGCCAATCGGGAGGCCCAGGAGAAGGCCAGGGGCTCCGGGTTAGGTCGCCACAGCTCAGACGGACGATTCAGCAGTTGCTCATCTTGGTTTGCGATCTTCGCTTTCCGCTCCTGGTCGGCAGGCAGCGGCTTGAGGGGCTGGTCAAGGTCCGCCGTTGCCAAAGCCGCCAGCACTTCGTTCTCGCCATTGGCCGAGCGCCGAAAATAGGCGCGCGTCTCTTCGGGGTCAGGCATGCTGGGAAACTCATACAGCCCCAGCGCAAACCTCCGTCGGCCAGGCGCAAGCGTCAGGTCCACATACTCAGCATAGCCGCCCAGGCCCTCGAGCCGCACCGTCTGGAAGGCAGTTGTGTCACCCAGCAGCAGTCCGGCCGATCCGTCGCCTAGGCGGCCCGGGTGCGTGTCTTCTAATAGCACCCAGCGCTCCTTCGCAAGGTCCAGCTCTGCGCTACCGCTGGTCAGCGTGCGCAGCGCCGTCGTCGCACTGCGGACCCACGGCTTGCTGAAGGTCGCCGGATAGGACATCAGCCTAAGCTTGACCTGCTTGATCTCGTCCTTGGGCTCATAGCTGCCAAAGAAGAGCAGCTTGTCGCTGCCCGACGTGATCGCAAAGCGGGCCGTAACTTTCGCTTTGGGCGTGTCCCATACGTATTCCACCATGGCGTCCTGGCCCGCGTCCCGCACCACACGGAACTGCGCCTTATAGTCTTGGATGTTAAAGTCGTCAAAGGTCCAGATGAAAAAGCCCTGATTGTACCACAGGCATTCTGAGGGCCCAACGATGCCCAGGGGAGTGTAGCCGATCGTGGGTGCCCACTTTACCCATGTGATCCGCGTGGGGTCGTCCTTGCGCTCCACGTATTCGTACCGCAGTGTGTAGTCTGCAATGGCGCTGGAGAGCGTCACGTCCTGTACGACGTGTTTGCCTTCAGCTTCTGCGCTCACCTGCGGCGGCGGCAGTGTGACCAGGGCATCGCCCGGGGCTTGTTGAGCACAGGCCCCCGCCGCTACGACCGTGGCGAGAAGGATTGTGAATAGGAGTCTCATACAGCAACGCCTCCCGTCGGGTATGTCACACAGTCAGCCCTCGGGCACCTCACCAGTCCGCGAAGGCCATGCCGTCGGTGCAGCGCACATGCAGCACACGGCTGCCAAAGGCCGGCAGGTTAAAGGACACCCTATAGCCCTCGGCGCAGGGTGTGAGACTCACAGCTTCGCGCGTCACAGCGTCCTCGGCTTCATAGTTGCCCTGGGGCAGACGCAGGAGCAACTGCCCCTCGCTTGATGCAAAGAAGCTGACCAAGAAGAGAAAGGCGTCTCGGTCGCCCTTGAGTCGCAGGGAGACGTCTGGCAGAGGATCCGTCACCTTGAGGCCCGCGCCGCCGTGGTCCAGGTTGGTGTCGGCGGCCCCAGGCCCTTCTGGCTCGGCGACGACAAGTTCGCGGTGGCTCTTGAGACCCGCGCTGTTTAGGAGACGTCGCCATAGTGCGACCGCCGCTGGGTCTGGTCGTCGTGCCCGCTGCTCGCGGCCCAGGCTTGTGAGGAACCAGTACACCTGCCCTCGCCCCAGCCGCCGGTGAATCAGGGCGGGGTTGCCCGCGCTGTCGTGCCCCAATACCTCGGCGCCATGCACCTCCAGACCTACAGGCACACCCCGCGCCGCAAGGGTCACCGGCGCGCCTGCCTGTGACGGCGCATCCCCCTGCGCGAGGATCAGCTTGGTCGGATCATCTCGGTAGTCGGTGAACCGCACGCCCAGCGCGGTCAGAGCTGCGCCGCCGGGTAGAGGCGTATAGGACCGATAGGCGTCGTCATATAACCCGACCGGACCGTCGAGGATCACTGTGCCGCCGCGCCGGGCGAAGTCCAATACTGCCGCCAGCGAATCACGTCGTACCACGTGCGTCCACGGTACGACGAGGACACTCATCCCCTTCAACCGGTCCAGACAGCCGTCGTTGACGAACTCCACGGGCTGCCCGTTACGCTCAACGAGCCAGTAGGCACCCACATGCCCCTGCACAGCTGCAGCATTCCAGGTCTCGCCTCCGGTCTCGATCCAGTTCGCCAGCGACACGTCGTCGCCGAGGAACAAGGCCACACGTGGCCGTTCGCGCCGTAGCGATAGGGCGCCAAAGCGACGGTCGAAGGCCTCGGTGTTGCGTCGGAAGCGGACAAAGGAGTCATACACCGGATAGGGCTTGCCCTCCGGGTCAAACATGCCGAAGATAAGCGGAAGGTTCGCCCGC
>JAKORR010000493.1 GCA_029777735.1 Armatimonadota bacterium
GAACGGCACCATCGACCTGCGCACCGGAGAGCTGAGGGAGCACCGGCGCGAGGATCTGATTACCCGCATGGCCCCGGTTCGCTACGTCGAGGGGCAGGAACACCCCGTGTGGTCAAAGCTGTTGAGCGACGCGACGGGCGGGAATGCCGAGGTCGCGGAGTTCCTACAACGAGCAGTCGGCTACAGCCTGACGGGTTCGACGGCAGAAGAGAAGCTGTTTTTCGTGCACGGCCCTGGCGCGGCCGGCAAGAGCACGTTTATCGAGGCCCTGAAATCGGCCCTGGGTGATTATGCCGTCACGGCTGATTTTGAAACGTTTCTCGACAGGCCCGGCGCTGGCGGGATTCGCAACGACATCGCCCGGCTGGACGGCGCGCGGTTCGTTTCCTCAGTGGAGCTGAGCGACGGCCGGCGACTGGCCCAAGGGCTCGTGAAGCTGCTCACCGGCGGCGACACGATCACCGCGCGGTATCTGTACCAGGAAGCGTTCCAATTCCTCCCACGGTTCAAGTTGTGGCTGGCGGCAAATCACGCGCCACGGGCCGACGATACCGACGACGCCCTGTGGCGCCGGATTGTCCGGATTCCATTTGAGCACGTAGTGCCTAAAGAGCAGCGAGACCCCCGGGTGAAGGAAACGTTGCGGAATGACCCCGCGGCGCGGGCCGCCATTCTCGCGTGGGCCGTTCGGGGCTGCCTCGCCTGGCAGGAGGAAGGTTTGCGGGTGCCTGAGTGCCTTGAGGCGGCAACAGAAGCTTACCGCCAAGACCAGGACCCGCTGCGAGACTTCTTTACCGAGCGGTGCGTCTTCGGCGAGGGGTGGGAGACACGAGGATCCATGCTGAGAACTGCTTACCTCCAGTACGCCGAAGAGGTGGGAATCCGCCGGCCGTTACATCCGCAAGAGTTCGCGGAGCGCCTGAAGGCTAAGGGGTGCGTGAGGGGGCGTGATAAGTATGGCAGCTATTGGGCAGGCATCGGCCTGGTGCCTGGTGACAATGGGTGACAGAGGTGGCACTGGTTTTTGTAAAGTTCGCGTATGTACCAGAGAGACAGGAAGTTATCAGAGATCTGTCGCCTCTGCCACAGATAGGGCTACTGCCCTATTGGTGACACTGGTGACACTGGGTGACACTAGTTTTGTAAAGTTCGCGTATGCGCCA
>JAKORR010000494.1 GCA_029777735.1 Armatimonadota bacterium
AGCTCGCCGCTCACAAGAGCGTCCTCCGACACGATGAGATTGGCAAAGTAGTCCGAGTAGGGCAAGGGGCGGTTCAAATCACACTGGTCCACGGTCACTCTGGTACCATATACGCCGGCGGCATCGAGGGCCTCGCGGGCCGCAGCGACCTTGGCCGCGTCGGAGTCCACGCCATAGATCTTCAACTCTGTGCGCTGGGCCAGCTCGTAAGCCAGCCGACCACTGCCACAGCCCAGAACCAAGCAGTAGCCCTTGGTTGCGCCGGACTGTTTGACGATCGCGTCCGCCGCGGCGGCGAACAGTGCCGACTGGGTGTCCCTGGGAAAGGGATCGCGGGTAGTAGCCTCCTGAACTGTGGCGGCAGCGCCCATGCCACTGCTGCCGAAGCAATGGATCTTGCCCTTGTCAGTACTGACGAACAGGCGTCCGCCGGCCACCGCCAGGCCTCGCGCTCTGCCGTCCACCTTGCCCAACCACACTTCCTTCCCCGAAGCCTTTTCTAACGCCACAACCTCGTCGGCACCGCCAGCGAATACTAGGTCCCCGGCCACAATCATCGACTCGAGGGCTTTACGCTCGTATTGCCACCGGGTAGCGGCCTGCTTGTCGGCCTCGTTCTTCTTTTCCTCTTCTTGCAGGGCCTTGAGCTGTGCGTCCAGATCCTGCGGCTTGGCTCGGATTAGGGCCTCGCGCCGTTCTGCCAGCCGTCGCGCCTCCCAGCTCGCCCGCGGGTAGGCCTGGCGATCAAGCGCCGTTATCCCATCCACGCTCAGCATGTAGGCCGTGTCAGGGCTAACCACGAGCTGGCGGCCCGTCGGGAACGCGGCAAAGCCTATGTTGCCGGTCTGCTGTTCGTAGCCGTAGATAGGGCCGACGCCAGCAAAGAGGTTGCCGTTCGCCAGCAGCGCCCAGGAGCCGCCCAGCGGGCCGTAAGTCCATCGCGAGTAGCCCTTCTGGTAGCGGAACTGGCCAGTAAGTCGGTCAAAACACGCCGGCAGCGCGCGCCCCGAGGGGAAGAACAAGTAGTCCTTGCTCACCAGCGCGTAGCCCTGGGGTGAGAAGCCGTCTTGCCCGGCGGCGCGATCGCTCATAGTATCGTTCTGCCACACCAGTTTGCCGTCATCGGCTCCAACGGCGTATAGAAAAACGCGCTCGCCCGGAAAGACACCCGCGCCGAAGTAGGCGGTGTTGTCATACACCACGACGCTTGTACGTACAGGCCACATCGAGATCATGCGCCCACTGCCGATCAGCCGCTCGTCAGTAGGGCCACCACAGACCTTCCACCTCTCGCTGCCGTCGTCGGCCTTGAAGCAGTAGGCATACCCGTCATCGCAGCCCACATACACGCGGCCTCGGCTCACCGTAGGCGATAGGCGGACCGGTCCGCCCGTGAAACGCCGCCACTTCACCTGGCCCGATGTTGCGTCCAGACAGTACACCTTGTTGTCCGACGTCCCAAAGTAGACGCGACCGTCCGCCACGGCCACATGGTAGGCGTCGTCGAACTTCACCTTGGGGTATTCGAGAATACCCTCTACGGGCATTTCGTGCGGATCGGCCCAGGCCTGCTCGGGTTCCGCCTTGGGCACGTAGACCCATTGTTCCCTTAGTGGCAGCCTGACCGCCGCACGGGTACAGCCGCTACGGGAGTTGTCGAGCATGTACATGGGCCAGTCGTCGGCTCCCGTTGGCTCGCCAGCAACGTCCTGGGCCACAGCGTAGCCGACGATCACAGCACCAGCTACAACGGCGCCAGCCAACAGCAGCTTGACTGACACCGAAGACCTGTATTGGTGAAACACCCCTGCAGAGAATCTTCTGTAGATTTGCCTCATGGCCGCAGACCTCCCGCAACAAATACTCAACACAGCGGAGGTTTCTTACACTACTTACAACGAGAATCACGGTTCCCCGACATCGGCGCGTGGCCTTCCTGACACGCGGTCCAGTGGCACCACCTTAGCACTCCTTCCTCCGGCTTGGGCGAAGCCACCGGATCGATTGGTCGCAGCCTGAAAGTAGCCGTCGATCCTTCCACATCGCCAGCCTTCCAGAACACACCCTCGCGGTTGATGTTCCCTTCGGCACGCCGCGCCCGAGCTGTCTGGGGTTCTCTAGGGGCTCTCGCCGCTCTGGCTGCTCTCGCTCACTCCCAGCGCGACCAGAAGAGACCTGAGGGCTCTGGACCGAGCAGAGGCCGTGACAGCGTAGGCTGTTGCACCTTCAGCCAGAGCACGGCGTGCGGCAGTGTTCATGCCGCTCATCTCGGCAGCCCGGGCCAGGGCCGCGGTCGTCGTCACATCGTCGCCGCCGGCGGCAAAGGCCCGGGCGTACCACCATGCTGCGGCCTGCCAGTCGTTGCCTTGAGCTGCGGTCGCACCGCTGATGCTGAAGGCCTCCACGCCAGGCCTGTAGCGCAGGAGCTTGGCTGCGGGCTTTTCCGCTTCTGCCTGACGGCCCAAGCGAAGCAGTGCCTCGGCTTCGCGTTGCCAGATGGGTGGACTGGGTCGGGCTCTTTGCAGCTTGATCAGAGCGACGTCCGGTTGACCTTTGCTCAGGGCGCGCTCGGCGTCCAGTACGGCCCGGTCCTCGGGCGATCCCTCATAGCTTGCCGCCCAGGCCTCCACATTGGCCTCATCGGCCGCACAAGCCATGAAGTTCAGCAGTGCCTCGGCCTCGTTGCCCCCGGTTTCCCAAACCTGGGCCAGGCCTCGCATTGCGTCGACGACGGCGGTTCGCCAACTGCCCCCATGTCGCAGGACTGTCAGACAAGAAATGACCGCCGGCTGGCCACGCAAGGCCGCCGCGCGCATGAGATACTCCGCGGCCACATCGTAACTTTCGGCCTGCAGGCTCAAGTATGCTGCCAGGCCCAACAGCCTAATCTGCACCGCAGATGGCCCCGCAGCTGTCTTAAGCCTCGCGTCGATCAGGGCTCGCGCAGCCTCGGGCTGCCCCGAGTCAGATACCCTTCGGGCCGCCTCCTGCACGAGTGCGGGAGAAGTTTTAGGGTCCTGGGCCGCTCTAATCCACTGCTCTAGCTTGCCGCGGTTGCCGTACTGAATCTCAAACAATACGTCTAGCGCTTCCATGACGTTCTGGCCAGTCACGCCTTCCTTCACCAGGGTCAGAAGCCGCTCCAGAGCCGCTTGACGGGTCTCGGAGTCTGCCGCCTCGGCACCTCTCAGGATGCACAGGATCCGATCCGTGTCGGTCTGTTGCCCGCGCAGGGCTTCAACCGCGTCGGTCACAGCGTCCGCCAGTCCAAGCCGGTATGCTGCCTCCGCCCTGACCTCCGCGGCCTCGGGGCTTTTGATGCCCTTGGCGAACTCAAGCGCCCGGTCGGGAGTGCGCTGCCGCAGCGCCAACCAGGCCGCCTCGAGGCGCAAGGCCTCCGTGTGCTTGCCCGCGTTCTGCAGCAGCCAATTCAGGCGCTCGTACTGGCCCAGCTCTCGCAGTAGGCGCGCCGCGGACTGAGCGTCCTCCACGCTCCGTGTGTGCTCCCAGGCCCTAAGGTAGGCATCGGCCGCAGCTTCCCACTGCCCACCGCGCAGGTAGATGGTGCCAAGCACCCGCGCGGCCTGGCCAGGCGCCTGCCGGGCAGCCTCATGGGCCTGTCCAGCCGCCTCCCCCAGATCCCCACGCCTGGCCAGCAACTCGGCCACATTGAGGTGCAGATCGGGCTTGTTGGGCATCATGGCCAGAAGGCGACGTGCATAGCGCTCAGCCTCTTCCTCTCTGCCCATGGATAGGGCCAGACGCGCCGCCTCGGCGAGGGCCATGGGTTCCTTCTGCCCCAGCCGATCCAGACAGGCCAGTGCCCGCGCCTTCTCACCCGCTATTAGCCAGCAGCGGGCGGCTTCGGCCAGTAAGTCGCTCCGCGCGGCCGCCGCTAATTCCCAGGCCCCTGCAGCATCGACCCAGCGATCGAGGGCCTCAGCCGCCTTAGCGCGGTAGGCGAGCAGCTCTGCGTCGGGGCGCGGCACTGTCTTCACCGCAGCAAGGGTCACCTCGGGTAGATCCGCTGCCAGGCCCATTTTCGCCGCCCGTAGAACGGCGTTTCGCTGTTCCTTCCTCGGGGTCAGCCTGATGGCTTCGGTCACTGCCTGCATGGCCTTGGTAGCCTCTGCCAGGCTGAGGGCTGCGCGCGCCATGGCCCACCAGAACCGTCGGTCGGTGGGATGAGTGCCTACCTGCGTCTGTGAGAGATTGAGCGCCTCAAGCCAGCGCCCTGCGCCAAGGTAAACCTCTAGTAGGTGCAGAGCGGCAGTGGGGTCATGGGGCTTCAGAGCCAGAGCCTTCGACAGATGCTCCCCGGCGTGCACGGCGTCGCCCAGGGTAGCATAGCAACGCCCCAGCAGCAGCCGTACTTCGTAGTCGTCGCGCCCCGATGCAAGCGCTTGATGAAGAGGAGAGAGGGCCTGCGCCGCGCTTCCGGTCTGGAGCAACGCTCCGCCAAGTTCCTTGGCCAGGGCTGCGTCTGCAGGACGACGAGCGAGCGCCGCACGGAGCACCTCGGCCGCTTCGCGGGCCGCCCCTCGGCTCCGCAGCAGACGCCCTAGCAGTAAGGATCCTCCGGCGTGGGAAGGATTGACGGCCAGTAGTTGCCGCAGCGACTGTTCAGCTTCTCGTATCTTGCCTGTGTGGGCCAGTGACACGCCCAGGCCGTAGAGTGCTTCCCCGCCGCCTGGCCTGTACTCCAGAGCACGCCGGTAGCAAACCACGGCCGCCTCCCAGCGCCCATCCTGCTGACGCTTGCTGCCCTCCTGCAACCAGATTCCGTATAGGTCCTCGCGCACCGCTAGCGGAGGCTGAGCAAGCGCTGCGGCGGCAACCGCAAGCGTCAGGAGCCAGGGGGACCTTTGCACGTGCACGCCCGTCGCTGACTACTCCTCCATGGGATCCATGGTTATCCGCCAGTCGCCGTCGCGCAGCTCGCGGTAGAAACACGTCCGGCGGTTGGTGTGACAGGCGGGACCCCTCTGCTCAACGCCGAGAAGCAGACAGTCGCCATCGCAGTCCAGGCGTATCCACTGGACCTGCTGCACGTGCCCGGATGTTAGTCCCTTGACCCACAGCTCCTGACGCGACCGGCTCCAGTAGGTAGCTAGGCCAGTTTCGATAGTCTTCCGCAGGCTCTCCTCGCTCATGTAGGCTACCATCAGCACCTCATTGGTGGCCGCGTCGCAGGTTACTGTGGGCACGAGCCCCTCTCCCTTGGCAAAGTCAATCGCCGCGAGGAGACGATCCAGAGCCTCTCGGCTAAGTTCCATGGTCTACAACTCCCTTAGTCCCACGGCCCTCGGGCGCGGAAGCCCCGGTCCGGGAGGCGAAGGCCCAACAGCCCCAGTTAATTAGACGGCTGCGCAGTCCTCAGCCGCACCCACCTACCGCCCGCCTTCGGCTCAATTTTCTATCCTTCCGCGCCGGCTGGCCTATCTCGCGTCATACGCCAGCCGCCACATCTTCTTGCGCCGGAAGGGCTGCTGGAAGTTGTTGCCGACACGCCCGGTACGTTCCAGGTGATCCATGCAGGTCCGCACACATCCCACGGCCCCGCACAGCGCGAAGTAGCCAATGCTGCCCGTAAGCATCTTGTAGAAGTCGACGACAGCCCCGCTCGGGAACTCCGCCGTGCGTCGCCAGGACGCCAACGCGATTGAGTGGGTGAGCTTGTACGCCTCTTCCTCGGTAAGATTTTGCTCGCGGATGTTCATCCGCAGGCCTGGGAAATCCTTGGCCAGGAAGGGGGATACTTCCTTGTTCATGCCGTGGTGTGTGGCGGTGCAGATGCCCATATCCACATCGGCCCACTCGATCGTCCGGCCTGCAAGCTGAATCTGCACCACCTTGTTGTCACGCTGGTGTGGAATCGCGCCCGGACAAGCGCCAACGCAAGCCATACAGCGGTCGCAAACCTGCCCCTCGAACAGCGGGTCAGGCTCCAGCTCAGCATCCGTCAAGATCATGCCCAGACGCTGGCGTGGCCCGAACTGCGGCGTCAGGAAGACCTTGCTCCAGCCGATCTCGCCCATACCGGCGGCGACGGCAGCGATGCGGATGGCGGGCACAACGTTTGCCGCAGGGCGATCGGGCCGCACCTTCGGGTGTGACGGCTCACACTCAGGCACGCCCGGGTAGATGGGCATTGCCTCCCACCCGTGGTCTTCGATGAAGCACGCCGTCTCGTAGGTGCCCTTAGGCCGGAACCACGTGTTTAGCTTGTTGTAGCCGTACAACGTGTAGTTTGGCCAATGCGTACCTTCCTCGATGCCCCTGTACACGCCCCGCGGAATGCGCCGCGCAACCATGATACACGAGCGCGCCTCGGGCCAGATGAGCCGTGGGTCAGCTTGCGGCGGCGCGCCTTCGAAACGGTCCATACTCGCTATGTTAACCAAGTCCAAGGCCGTGGACAGCGCGAACTCCTTCACCTGCTCGGCTGTTAGCTGCGCCATCATTGCTCACGCCCTTCGTCCGCGGCGCGGAAGCCCGACGGGTCGGCGCAGCCCGTGCCTCGGAAGGTCTGCCAGTCGGACGGAATCGAGGCCTGGCCCAGCGCGTCTATGGCCCAATACTCCCGCTGCCTGAAGGGCTGCTCGAACTTACTCTCCAGCCTGCCAGCGTCGTCGAGCATCGCCAGACACGAGCGTACGCACAAGGCCGCCAGTCGATCCGGTCTACCCGCGCCGTGGTAGCGATTAGGCCTGGCGCCGTTCTGGCAGCGGCGACAGCGGTCATAGTTGACAGAGGCGACGGTGTACTCCCGGCCGGCGACTCTCACCGTCTGCTCCTTCTCCGCATCCATGGCTTGCAGCGGGCAGACCGCAGCGCACACACCGCACTTGGTGCACAACTCACCCTCGAAGAGCGGGTCCGCCTCAAGCGGCGCGTCGGTGAGGATCATCTGCAGCCGCTGCAACGGACCGAACTGGGGCGTCAAGAGAACGCCACACCAACCAATTTCGCCTAGCCCAGCGGCTACCGCTGTCTGCTCGATGTCAGGGAAGACGTTCGGCGCGGGCTGGCCTTCACGCACCGCGATTCCCTGTACGGGTATTTCAGGTGGGAAGGCGAAGAGTGGACAGGCCTCGAAGCCGCGATCCTCGAGCCACTCCACCGACTCGAAGGTCGTCAGCGCCAGGAACTCGGTGTCCAGCCAGTGGTAGCCGAACAGCTCGTAGGTCTGCCAGTTGGTGCCCTCTTCGACCGCCTTTACGGTGCCGCGGGTAATACGTCGCCCAAGCACCACGACAGCCTTCGCATCGGGCGATATGGACGCCGGATTATGCTCCGGCGGCACGTCGGCGAAACGGTCGAGGCTGGCCACGCCCACCAGGTCGGCGCCGAAGCTGCGGGCCGCCTCCTTGAACTCGCGCGTCAAGTCGCTCACTTTCTGAGCCTCCTTGTAGATGTGGCGGACTAGCCGCCATCAGGGCAAGTCCTCTCAGCGCACAGGTCTTCTCACAGCAAGGCCCCCTACCAATGATGACCTATGGGCTGACTCCTGTCCAGCTTGAGGACGGCGCATCCGGGGGGCGGGGCGTGGCAGGCCGGCCCGGGTTGGTCGCGAGTCCTTGCAGGTCTCCCTCCGGAGTATGCCTCTGTCGCGGTCAGATCCGCAGGGCGTGGCGCGATCGGTCCCTCCTGATCGGCTCGCCGTCGCGACCCTCTCAATAGCCTCATCTATCCCACCACCAGCCGGATCGCTTCCTGAGAGCCACAACAACCTACTTGTAGCGCTCGATATCGTTACGGCTCAAGGCTCACCCGAGACGATTCTTTAGCCCCTCCTCGCACACCTGGCATCCACCCCAGCGGAATCCACAAGCTTCCGGCGGCACGCAGATCGGAGTCTCTATAGCCCTCGGACAGTGTCGCTTCACTGTGCCGTACGTCGCAGGTCCTCCTGCAGCCTCGCCGCTAGCGGTACCAGCGCCGACTCAGGGAAGCGGTCCTGCAGGGCCTGCGCCAGCCGCACGGCCTCCGCCGGAGCAGTCGGCGCACTCAGCTCGACCGCTCGCAGCAGCGCATAGGGCGCCACCGGTGATTGTGGAAGGGTCTGCGCCAAGGCCTCCATCTGCCGTGCTGCCTCCTGCGGGTTGCACGGCGCCAGGGCCTCCGCCATCAGCAGCCGCGCGTCGTCGTCCAACGGATCGTCGTAATCGTTGAACCCTTCGCCAAGGAATCCGCGCGCAGCCTCTGTGTCGCCGCGGTCCAGGGCGCAAAGCCCCTCGATGAAGCGCTGCCTCGCAGCTTCCTCTACCTGCTCCAGGTCTGCGACCGTCATCAGCCGCTGCACAGCTTGAGTCGCCGCAGCCGTCGCCGGGGTCTCGGCCACGACCCGTTCGAAGCCCTCGCGAGCCAGGTCGAACTTGCCCTCGCGCAGCAGCGCCTCCGCCAGAAGCAGCAGCGCGCAGCCACGGACCTCGTTAGGCCCTTCGCGCAAAAGGTCCGGTGCTCGCGGCGCCATAACGACCACACTCGCACTCCCCTGCCCCAAGTCCGGCGGTGGTGGCGGTGTCTCTATCTCCGCCATATCTGCCGGAGCTGAGCCCGTCGCCAGCAATCGGCCCACCAGCTCGCGCGTCGTTGCGAAGTCGCCGCGTCGCAGGGCGCACTCGGCCAGCACAACGATCACCGCCGCCGAGTCCGGGTCACCCCTACGTTCCGCCAGACGCTGCGCCAGCACCTCGGCCCTGCCTACTTCCCCTAACGCCAGCAGCGCCCGCGCCAGCTCGAGGTCATAGGCCCGCGCCAGGGCCTCGGGCATGCCAGGCTTGCGGTGCTCCTCTAGGACCTTGACGGCCTCCCCCAGCCGCCCCGCAGCCGCCAGGTCACCCGCAACAGTAAGCGCGATGCGGGTGTTTGTCTCCGGCTCGAGCGGCCCTGTCAGCACAATCTCATATAGCGCCCGAGTGAGGTCGCTGCGACCGGCCAGACCCAGCCACTGGATGATTTCCAGCGTCGTCGTCGCCCGCGCCTGCTGAGGGAGGACTTGGAGCTCGGCAAGGGCCTGCTCGCGCCGGCCTTCCAGAAGCATCCCATAGACGTAAGGACCGATGAAGGCCTCGGGGAGTTTGTCGGCCTTGCGCCGATCCTCCAGTGCTGCGAGGACTTCAGCCCTCGCTGTCGCTTCGTTCAGCCACGCTCGCAGCGTCATCGAGGAGTAGCTGTCGGACACTTCGCCCGAGTCTGTCGCCGTCGCCAGCTCCTCCAGCGCCTGGGGCCACTGGCCGCACTGCTGGTAGTAGAAAGCAAGCTGAGAGGTCAGCGCCGAGCGCTGGCCTGTGGCCTGGCGCACCTGCTCGGCAACGACAGGCAGGAACTTCTCCAGTCGCGCAGTCCGGAGCAGCGAGGCGAGCCGCTGAGCAGAGTTCAAGTCCTCAGGTCTAAAGGAAGCAACCTGCTTGAGCAGCTCGAGGGCGCGCTCGTCTTCGCCCATCCGCACCAGTACCCGCGCCCGTACGCTCTGGGCTTGCAGGTCGCGAGGCTGGGCTTCAAGCGCTTGGGTGCTCCAACGATCGGCCAGGGCTAGGTTTTCGGCAGCGAGGGCAGTCTGTGCGGCGGAGCTGAGCACTCCTGGGTCGCCGGGGCGAGTCTTCTGAAGTGTCTCGTAGATCGACAGAGCCTTCTGCAGGTCGCCCGGTTCACCTCGGGCGGCTAAG
>JAKORR010000495.1 GCA_029777735.1 Armatimonadota bacterium
ACCGCACACCATGCAGTGGAAACGGGTGATGTTACCGTGGAGCTCGATTACATTACGGCTGCCCGCCGCTTGATGGAGACCGTCTATGTTCTGCGTCACGACTATCAGGCGGACACCAGGCCGGAGCAGCTCCTCCAACTCGGCAAGCGCGTAGTGGGCCGGATTCGGGTGAGAGGCCCCGATGGCCTCGCGCATCTGTTGGAGTACTTCCCACGCTTGGCGAGGAAGACGCCGCAGGGCTTCTGCCTTAACCATCGCTCTCATGTGCTGTCGTCCCCACAGCCCGCCTCGGCCGCGGTAGGTAGGGATTCCACTTTCGGCGGAGATGCCGGCGCCCGTGAGCACCATGACAATAGCCTTCCGCCGGGATAGCTCCGCCAGGGAATTGGCACAGGCCTCCAAGCTCTGCTCGGACATCGGACTGAACTCCTTTCCTGAAGACACCAGTTGGAGTCTACCACTATCCTGAGAAGAGAGCGAGAGGGCCCCCGGAATGTTCGGTTTCTGTAGGATGAATCTTTCGCCGCCAGGAAACCATCGTGAGGGCCTAGGGCAGGAATAATCACAGGGCAGCCGACGTCCAGCTAGGCTCCGGAGCAGAATATCGGCCTACTTCAATGGGAAACCAGCCACCTGCGGTGCACTTGTTCCTGCGGAGCAGCGACGGCCACCAGCTGCCTCGGCCCTCTGGCCAAGTCTATCTTGCGGGAACTGTATACTCCTGGATGCTGTCGCGCCTTGACAACATTGGCCGACCACCTCCGACCTAAGTATAACCCAACATTCTCCCCTGAGAACCCTATCCTGCTCCCGACCTCAGGCTTGCCCCGGATCCGGAGTAAACCGCAAGTATCGACCTTGGGGACCGGCCGAGGGTACTTGTGGTAGCGAGTTGAATAGAGAGCGCGGATCTGCGAGGCGTCTCAGCATACCGGAGCTCCTCGCCATGGTCTACAGACGAGAGGCCTCTCTTTGCGTCAGAGATAGGGGGCAGGAGCACTTCAATCCTCTACATGGCCTGTGCCCAAACGACTACAGACCCCGAGCCACGGAACTCACGGCAACAAAATGTGCCCACAGCAGTGGAATTTACTTGGCATAACAAATCTTCAGGGCTACGGCGGGTTGGCCCCACTACCAGGGTAATCCCCCGCGCGGGAAGGGCCTAAAGAACTTTATTCGCTCGCGATAACTATGAACCCGCACTCGCGCTCCGCCACGACCCGGTCGCTCACGTCCGACACCTGTACCCTAATCTTGTGCAGCCCTGGTTCCAGCACGTCGGCGTGAAGCTGAAAGGAGAACGGAGGCGCGTTGCTGATGCTCTTTACGCGCTCGTCCACGTAGATAGTCACTATATAGCCCATGTAAGCGTCGGGCAACTGGGCAACTATCTCGACGCGCTCACTGACGGTGGTGGGGTGAGCGCCGAGAATGGCGACGTGGATGTCGCTGACGGAGCCCTCAACCAGGCCGTCGGCTGCCAACACTGTGCCCGGAGGGGTTAGTGGCGCCGCGCCACTGCTCCCCTCCGCCGGCCTCTGTGCTGCTTCGGGGCCCACCGCCACCACAGTTGCCGGAGGCAGTTGCTGCAGCACTGAGGAGATGAAATAGTTGCTCGCCACCAACTCCCGGTACAGCGCGAGCTTCTCTGGAGCGGTCGTGAGCGCGTAGTCATTGTGGGCTAGGCCCGAATGGGCCGCGTCCACCGAAAACCAGTTGATCATCTTGACCCGCGGAAACTGTGTCGGCAGGGCCTCATAGAGGCTGCGCATGTTCTTCAGCGCGAAATCGATACAACGTTCGCCTGTCGCCGCGCAGAAGTGCGTAGCTCCGTACTCGCAGATGGCGATGGGCTTGCGATCGGCATAGAGGTTATAGACGTACCTCAACAGCTCCACCGGAGACTCGCCGGCGGGCTTGTCCGGGTCGCCGTCGTGCTTCTTGACGCTGTAAATGTTCACACCGACCCAGTCTACGTATTCGTCTCCTGGGTAGTACTCTGGTATATTG
>JAKORR010000496.1 GCA_029777735.1 Armatimonadota bacterium
AGACTATGAAGAGGCGGAGACGCTTGCGCAGCGGACCCTGCGGACAGCAATGGCCCGGATCTCCGCGCAAGTAGACTGCCCGGGTGAGGGGCGCCCGATCGTGGCCTACAACACTCTGTCCTGGGCGCGAACTGAGGTAGTGGAGGCTGAGGTGACATGGCCCAACCACGACGACCGCGTGCACATTGTCGATGAGGCCGGCCGGCCTGTCCCCTTCCAGGTCCTGGAGACTTGCATCAGCGGGCGCGGCACGACGGTCCGGGTGGTTTTCCTGGCCGAGCTACCGGCGTGCGGCTATCGCACTTACCGCATGTTGCAGGGCGCGGGCCTGCCACAGATAAGCGAGTTTCAGGCCGGGCGCACGTTCCTTGAGGGCATGCACTGGCGCTTGGAGTTCGACCCGGACGCGGGTTACCTTACGAAACTCGTGGATAGAGCCACAGGGCAGGACCTGTTGGGCGGTCCAGCCAACGTGCCGTTGGTCCTCAGCGATCCCTCCGACACTTGGAGCCACGGCGTCGATAGCTTCCACGATGAGATCGGACGGTTCGCGGCCTGCGGCTCCGCGATTGTCGAGATGGGTCCGGTGCGGGCACGAATGCTCATCGAGATGGAGCACAGCGGCTCGTCGCTGGTGCAGGATGTGCGGCTGTACCGAGACGTGCCGCGCATCGACGTAGTTCTCACGGTGGACTATCACGGTGAGCATGAGTTCTTGAAGCTAGCCTTTCCGACGGCACTGAGTGAGACAGTGGCGACCTACGAAACGCCCTACGGCTACGCGGTGCGGCCGGCTGAGGGTACTGAGGAGCCTGCGCAGAAGTGGGCAGATGTGACAGGGCGCTTGCCCGACGGGAGTATCGCGGGCCTGGCGGTCCTCAACGACGCCAAGTACGGCTGCGACATTTGCGGTGGCGAGCTACGCCTGAGCGTGCTGCGAACGCCCATCTATTGCTTTCACGAGCCAGCCAAGGTCGATCCGCGGCAACGCTACGAATTCGTCGACCAAGGCGTGCAGCGGTTCACCTACTCGCTGTTGCCCCATGCCGGAGACTGGCGGGAAGGCGAGGTGGTACGCCAGGCTCAGCAACTCAATCATCCGTGCCTGGTGCGTGAAGAGCCTGCGCACAAGGGGCGGCTGCGAGCGGTCTATTCGCTGGTTGAGATCGACGTCGAGAACGTGGTCGTGGAGGTCGTCAAGCAGACCGAGTGGGGAAGAGGCGTCGTGCTGCGGGCCTACGAGACGCACGGGCGTGAGACCACAGCGACGCTGCGCCTGCGGTCGCCTCGCGTACCTGCTACCGAGCTTTACTTCCGTCCGTGCGAGATCAAGACGCTGATCGTGTCGAGAGGCCGGGTAATGGAGACCGACCTGCTCGAGGGCCTCGCGACGACCGTACAGGGGTGAGTTGGCACCCATCGCGTCACGTGACGCCACCAGGAGGTCAGACCTAATGAGATTCCCGGATGGGTTTGTTTTCGGCTGCGCAACAGCCTCTTACCAGATCGAGGGGGCTGCCTATGAGGACGGCAAGGGGCTCTCGGTGTGGGACATGTTCTGCCGCAAGGGCGGCACGGTGTGGCAGGGACAGAATGGTGACGTGGCCTGCGACCACTACCATCGCTATCGGGAAGACGTCGGCATCATGAAGCAGATTGGCCTGAAGGGCTATCGCTTCTCATTGTCCTGGCCGCGTATCATCCCTGAGGGCACCGGGGCTGTGAACGAGGCTGGCCTGGGCTTCTACGACCGGCTGGTGGACGAACTGCTGGCCGCCGGCGTTGAGCCCTTCGTAACGCTCTTCCACTGGGACTACCCCTACGAGCTTTACTGCCGCGGCGGGTGGCTGAATCCAAGCAGTCCGGACTGGTTCGCCGACTACGCGCGGGTGGTAGTGGAGCGTCTATCGGACCGAGTGCGGCACTGGATGACGCTGAACGAACCGCAATGCTTCATCGGCCTGGGGCATTACACAGGCAAGCATGCCCCAGGGGACCAAAGGGGCTTGGCTGAGGTCCTCCGTGCCGCGCACCACTCACTGCTGGCGCATGGCAAGGCCGTGCAGGTCATTCGCGCTCACGCCAAAACCAAGAGCGTGATAGGCTTCGCGCCCGTAGGCGCACCGCGGATGCCCGCCTCCGACGACCCGGCGGACATCGAAGCCGCCAGGCAGGCCATGTTCGCGGTGAATGGGCAGGACCTGTGGGCGAACGCCTTTTGGATGGACCCGGTATTTCTGGGTCAATACCCGCCGGACGCCTTGAGCCACTTCGGCTCACTTATGCCCAAGATCGGTGGAAGCGACCTTGCGACCATCGCGCAGCCACTCGACTTCTTCGGCGTCAACACTTACAGCGGCTCCTTCGTGAAGGCCGGCGCGGACGGCAAGCCAGAGAGTGTTGGGTTGCCCCTGGGTCATCCGATCACCGCCTTCAAGTGGTGGGTGACGCCCGAGGCCCTATACTGGGGTCCCAGGTTCTTCTACGAGCGGTACCGCCTGCCGGTCATCATCACGGAGAACGGAATGTCGGATACAGACTGGGTAGGCCTTGACGGTGGCGTGCACGACGCAACGCGTGTCGACTACCTGCATCGCCATTTGCTGCAGCTTGCCAGAGCGATGCAGGACGGCGTAGACGTACGCGGCTACTTCCTATGGACCCTGATGGACAACTTCGAATGGGCAGAAGGCGTGAAGGAACGCTTCGGCATCGTCTACACGGACTTCGTGACGCAGCAGCGAGTGCTGAAGGACTCGGCGTACTGGTACAAAGAAGTCATTGCTACACGTGGAGAAGCCCTAGGCGAGCCGCGCTGACGGCAGCCGTCGCCACCTCGGCTTGGGCGAACGTCTCTGCCAACCGGCAAATCGTTACCGTCGCCACGCCGGAGTGAACTCGAAGGGCCTCCAATCGCGGTTGTAGCTGTAGATCTTACACATCAGGTCGATGATGTTATCTGCCTCAATCTCTCGAGTGTGCGCGTTGATCACACGGCTGTGCGCAGGTGGGTTTTCCTCGTCGAAGGTTGGATCGACGCGCTCGTCGCGGAAGAGTATGGGGTTTTCGAGCTTGAGCGGGGCAACATCGGCCACTGCGCGCATGGCCCTCTCGGCCCCTTCGCGGATGAGTTCGCGGGCCCGCTCCGGCGCGCACTGGAGGGCGGCAGTGCGGCTCAGCCCGAACTTCACCGGCACTGTCACCACGCCAGGAATCAGCTCTTCCATCTCCTTGCACGCATAGGCGTCGCCGCTGATGAAAACGAAGGGCACATCATAGTGGCCGGCTATGGCCGCCTGCAGCCCAGCCTCGCCCAGCGAGAGGCCGTTGAAAGTCCAGTTGCGGATATGCGTGCTCATGGTGTGATACAAGCACGCGCCCTCGGTGCCGGCTTTGGCGTGTGCACCCACGAGCCCCGTAGCATTGCACGACTCATCCAGGTAAGTGAGCCAGAAGGGGCGGTCAAGGCCATTGAGGACCCAGGCCCGTGGGTCCATGTAGTCGAGGTCGATAGTGTAGCCTGCACCGTGGCCGTCGTTGACGATGACTTCCGTCGCCCCGCCACGGTAACAGCCGTCGACGGCAGCGCTGACCTCCTTGGCTAGCCACCGTCGCTGACGGCAGCGCCGCTCGTGGTTCTCGAGACTCGTGTCGTCCCGGTTCTCCCATGTGAAGACCCCGGCCACACCCTCGAGATCCGTCATCAGGTACACCTTCATATCACTTGCCCTCCTTGGGATGAGCCGGCAGCGCGGACCCGGTCTCCCACAGCGGGGTCCAGGCCCGGTCGTACCCGTACATCTTGCACATGAAGTCCACCATGTCCTCGGCCTCAATCTCGCGCGTGTGGCTGTCGATGATGTGGCCCACAGCCAGCGGGCGTTCCAGGTCGAAGTGGGGCTGGTGCCACTCCTCACGGAAGACGATAGGCGGGTCGAGTTTGAGCGGCTTCACAGCGGCGACGCGCCTCATCGCCTCCTCGGCACCCTCGCGTATCATCTGGCGGGCGCACTCTGGCGTGGCCGTCAGTGCCGAGAAGCGGCCGGTGCCGTACTTGACCGGCACGGTCACGCAGCCGGGGCACAGGTCTTCCATCTCGTAACAGGCGTGAGCTTCGCCAGCACAGAAGACGAAGGGCACTTCGAAGTACCCGGCGAGGAAGGCCTGGTAGCCAGTCTCGCCAACGCGACGGCCGTTGAGCCAGTACCCTCGTATCGGCGAGGACATGGTGTGGTACAGTGTGGCGCCGGGTGTATCGGCCATGGCGTGGGTGCCCAGACTGCCCAGCGCGGCGAAGGTCGAGTCTAGGCCTGCGCAATAGAAGGATCTGCCCACGCCGTTCTCCACGTGCACGCCCGGCCGCAGCAGATCGAGGTCGATGGTAT
>JAKORR010000497.1 GCA_029777735.1 Armatimonadota bacterium
CACCCAACCCACCTCCTCCTCCACCCTGTGCATCACCCAACCCAAAACCTCACGACGCCCAAGCCGATCCTTGACCCTCTTAGCCTGTGCTGCTATGCTTGCTGCGTCTACTGACATGGCGCGGAACCTCCCTTTTCCTCTCTCTACCACAGGAGATTCCCCGCGCCTTTGCTCTTTCTCTCTCTAACCCTATCCTGCGGGAACCGAACACTCCCCACTGCCGATCACCACACGATGAGATCATGGGAGTGCCGCTTCTGTCCGCACACGTGCGCCCACCGCAGCGACGGATACCGCAGTCGCGGGTCTCGCATGGTCATGGGTTGTTCCATTCGCGGGCCATTGTGGTCGCGGGTTGGGTGGAAGCTGTTTTTAGGTAGCCCGCCGTTGCGGACTGGAGGACTCGCCAAGGTGTGGCGGAAGAGAAACTCCGGTGTTGTGTCAGCGCTTCTCACGAAGCAGGGTAGTCACGTAGGAGGTAGAACTCACATGCGTCACCGAGGGTCTCCTTTCGCCTTGGCAGGAGTTGCTGCTCTTCTAGCAGGGCTTGTTGTTCTGGCGGTGTTAAGCGGATGCCCCCGTTCGCCCGAGCGAGAGCAGCCAACCGGTCCTGCTGCTATTCCGAAAACAGTCGTTGCGCTGTGGACCATCTGGAATACAGAGCCGCGCAAGTCGGCTTTGGACGAGATTGTTGCCGCCTTTGAGCAGGCGTACCCCGAGTATGACATCCAGGTGACCGACCACGAGCCGGATGCCTACAAAACGTCGCTGCGCGTGCAGCTTGGATCGGCGGAGCCGCCGGACATCTTTTTCGTGTGGGATGGGGAATGGCTACAGAACTTCGTGCGCGCGGGCGTTGTCTACGACCTCACGAGCGCGATGGACGCTGCCAATGGTGAGTGGAAAAAACGCTTCCAGCCCGAGGGCTTGAGGCGCTTCACGCACAGCGGCCGTGTCTGGGGCATACCGTATCTGCTCCAATGCACCTTCTTTTTCTACAATACGGAGCTTTTCGCCAAGCACAAGCTGGTTGTGCCACACACATGGCCGGAACTGATCAAAATAGTGGACAAGCTGCGCCGAGCGGGCGTGATTCCCATTGCCTTAGGCAACCAGCAGCGCTGGCCCGCGCATCACTTTGTCAGCGTTCTCTTCCAGCGCCTGATGGGAGAGAAGGTGGTGGAGGAGGACTATGACCCGCTGGGCCCAGGCGACTACGCCGAGCCGGGCTGGATCGAGGGTATGAAGCTCTTCGAGGACTTTCTCAAGCACAGGCCCTTCAACGATGCCCCGAACGCCGTTACACGCGACAGTGCGCGGGCGCTGTTCTACAGCGGCAAGGCAGCCATGTTCTACACAGGCACCTGGGACTTCTCACGCCTGCGCGAGGGTGGCGACGCCCCTAGGGATTTCTGGGACAAGTGGGATTTCTTCAACTTCCCGGCTGTGCCAGGGGCCAAGGGCGAGCAGGAGGCTCTGACAGGCGCGCCCGACGGTTACGTGGTCTCAGCCCGCAGCAGGCACCCCGAAGCAGCCGTTGAGTTCCTCAAGTTCATGACTACTGTCGAACAGGCGCGGACCTTCGTGGGTAAGTGCCAGGAATTGGTGCAAATCTACGGCGCCGTGACAAAAGAGAATGCCAACCCACATCTGCGCAAGTATGCGGACATGGTCGCTGCTGCCGAGGTCATCTGCCCCTGGACCGACACGCTGATGGAGCGCTCGGTCGCCGACGAGTTCCTCAATGGCATTCAGGCACTGTTAGACGGCCAGACCACCAGCGAGGCAACACTGGACAAGGTCCGCCGGACCCAGGCGCAGGTGAAGCAGCGGCTGCTGGCAGAGCAGAAGAAGCGGTAAGCCACGCAGAAAAAGCGTCTCTACGCGGTAGGCCGGCAAGAATGTCCTCCCAGGGCCGTCCCATAGGCCTACACCTGGAAGCACCGGCAGTACAGCGCAAGCTGTGCCAAGGCGTAGCACAAAAAACACAGCCGCGGGTCATTTTGGCCTATGGCCAAAGGTCCGACCACCGTACAGTTTCCTACGGTCTCGATAGTCTGTGGCAAAGGAAGGGTTGGCTGACGGCCATCAACGTCGGCCTGAGGCACTAGGGAGGGCTGCTGCCGGGCGTGAGTCCATAAAAGCTCATTCTCGTCAGGCATACATAGCGCTGCCACTTGACGTACCCGTCGGCGAAGGTGCAGTTCATTCCTTCGTTGTGATGCCGACGGAGGCGCGGGAACAACGACTGTGAGCCATCAACCTCCCGCCAGTCCCAGAGCCAGACGTTACTGGACTCGCAGATGATGATGTGGCTTGCCGGAGCGTCCAGGGCCTCCAGCTTGAGGCTCGTAGCATTCCACCCAATATAGTTGGAGCGCGTCGGGTTGTAGACGTTCATGCCGTTGCTTTACCTAGGGACATTGCTCCTGTGGCCTTGAGTCTGCCCCTCCGCAGACGTACAATTAGCCCAGGAGGCTGAGCGAATCATGCTACAGCGCATAATCTCCACTGTTGCACTTATCGTGCTCGTGCTCATCATCGTGTCGGCTGGGCTTGTGGCATACCGTGTAGTGACCAATAAGTCGGTTGCTGGTCAGGCCCCCCCTGTGCCCGAGGCCCAGCCACCCGGTATAGTCATCGACGAAGGTTCTACTGCGGACGCCGATGCGTCTGGGGGTGCTGACAAGGCGGGCGCTGAGACTCTGGCTGCGCCCAGCGGTCCCGAAGTCGCAGCCGTTTCGGGCCAGCCACTTAGCGGTGAAGACACTAAGACTACTATCTTGACCTACGCTCTTGCCAGTCTGCCGGACTGGGATGCCAAAATCCTTCGACATGACGAGGCGTGGCGCGCGGTGACCGTTCGCGCTACGTCCCCGGATCGCAAGGTGTCCCTGGACATCGAGTTAGTCTGGGACAAGGATCTGGGCGACTACGTGGTCACGACCGCTAGGGCGGCCGACACAAGCGCTGCCCGCCAACGTGCTGCCAAGGCTTCGGGTATCCCTCAGGGCATTATGGCGGCCATTAGCGGGCACCCGCGGCTGGGCAAGCTATCGGGCAGCACCATCGAGATGAAGAAGTTGACCTCCGCCGACGCCCTGGTGGTGATTAGGTCGGACGCAGGGGCATGGCGGGTCTATCTGAAGCATAGGGACGGCCACTGGGTGATCAGCGACGCCAGGCAATTGTGACGCGTTGGGCTTCGGGGCGTGGCACCGGCTGCGTGCTTGCAGCTTAAGCCCGACCGCAGACCTTCCCGCTATCCCTTGCAAGAGCTAGGCCATACAAGATGAGAACCGCTGGTACTCGCCTGCAAGCCTATCTATTTGTAACCCCGGCCCTGGTTGTCTTCGCCGTGTTCGTGCTCTATCCGATGCTTGCGACTCTGGTGCTGGGGCTGTTCTCGTGGAAAGCGATGTCGGCTGAACGTCATTGGGTGGGTCTGGCGAACTATGCCGAGCTTCTGCGCGACCCGCTCTTCTTTCTGTGCTTGAAGAATAACGGACTGTGGATTGTTCTCTCGCTCGTGCTCCAACTGCCTGTGGCGCTGTTGCTCGCCGTGGCACTGAACTCGCGTCTGACGCGCCTCCGGGCCTTGCGCACAGCCTTCTTTACACCCTTCGTGCTGCCAGTGGTGGCTGCTGCGCTGATATGGTGGCTGATACTCGAACCCAACTTCGGCTTGGCCAACGCTCTACTGCGGGCGTGCAGCAAAGGTCTGGCGCGAGTGCTGGCAGCGCTGGGTGTGGCTTCAGCTGGCGTCCCATCACATCTGACTGTCTCTTGGCTGGGCGATTCGCGCATCGCAACAGTAACCCTGATCGCCGTAGCCTCTTGGAAGTACTTGGGCTTTCACACCGTCGTTCTGCTAGCTGGTCTACAGGCCATCAGCGACGACTACTACGATGCGGCCCGCCTCGACGGCGCCACCGGCTGGCAGACCTTCCGTCACGTGAGTCTTCCGCTGCTACGCCGCGTCATCG
The DNA here is from genome assembly GCA_029777735.1 of Armatimonadota bacterium. Taxonomy (GTDB): domain Bacteria; phylum Armatimonadota; class Zipacnadia; order Zipacnadales; family FEN-943; genus JAKORR01. The sequence continues at coordinate 3,987 of JAKORR010000497.1, forward strand.
CCGTGGATGCTCTGCTCATCGTGGTAGGGTCGGTGAAGATCTTCGACCTAATCTGGGTGATGACTGGCGGTGGTCCCTACCATGCCACAGAGGTGCTGGCGACCTACATGTACTACTGTGGCTTCACCATCGACCGTATGGGCTACTCGGCGGCCCTTGCGACGGTGATGGTTGTGCTGACCATGATCGCGACAGTCGTCTACCTGCGCCTAGGGAGCTTGCCTCCCGAAGAGGCTTAAGCCATGAGCAGGCTGGGCCCGCGGGTTCTCGAGTCTCTCCTCTGGCTGGCGGCCGTGCTCTTCCTGCTGCCGGTCCTCTGGGCCTTCCTGGGGTCGCTCAAGCCCCAGCAAGACCTTATGCTGCGGCCGTGGTCTCTCCCACTGCAGCCGGTCTGGGAGAACTACCGTGCGGCGCTTGAGGGCCACATACTGCGCTATCTGCTCAACAGCACGCTCATCACCCTGGTGGCTGTGGCGGCCATGGTCCTTGTGGCCGTGCCTGCGGCCTACAGTTTCGCCCGTATGCCCCTGCGCGGCCGTGGGTTGCTGCTGGGCCTGGCGGTGTCCGGTCTGTTGCTGCCAGCCCATGCGGCGCTCATACCTGTCTACGAGCTGAGCCAGCGCCTGCATCTGACCGACCTACCGGCACTGGCCGGGCCCTACGTTGCCTTCGGGCTGCCGCTGACGATTCTGTTGTTGCAGGCCTACTTTGCCGATCTGCCGCAGGAGCTCATCGATGCTGCGCTCATGGACGGAGCGAGCCACTGGCGCATAGCCTGGCAAATTCTGGCCCCCGTCGCGCGCCCGGCTGTCGTCACCGTCTGTATCTTCCAGGCGGCGTGGATCTGGAACGAGCTGCCCTTTGCGCTGGTACTCATCAAATCACCCCAGTGGCAGACTCTCCCGCGTGGTCTCATCAGCTTCCAAGGTCAGTACACCGCCGAGTGGGGCGCTGTCCTCGCCGGTGTCGTGCTGGCCATGCTTCCCGTTATCCTGCTGTACGTGGTCTTCCAACGACACGTCATCCGCGGGCTCACCGCCGGCACGGTGCGCTGAACCCGGCCGAGTCATTACTTGAGCCCGCGCAGCGGCGCACATCATGAAGCCTGGCGCAGTGGGCGGCGATTATTCAGGGAGGTGGCTCATGTCCACGCTTCTTCTCGTACTCACGGCCTTCTGTCTGCAGGCGGACGGTACTACAGCGCCCGCAGCTACGTCCACGGCGCCGGTCGAATTCTCCTCCGACCAAGCCCACGTAAGCCGAGATGTGGGCACGCAGGGCAACCTTCACGGTGGTGCCCTGCCCGACGTGGGTGATGAACTGGCTTGGCGTCTACCAGACGACTTCGTGGCCGGTGTTTACCGCGTCGTCGTGGTTGGACGGTCGGGAGCGCGCGAGGAGGGGCTGGACTTCGTCGCGGCCTACCGGGTGACCGCACCCGACCGCGCCTTCCCGCGCGGCGTCAAGTCCCACGAACTGAAGGTCTTTGTACCGGACGGTGTCCAGCCCCTCCTGCGCGGCAAGGGCGAGGGTTACTACGTCTTCGAGGCGCCCATGCAGGTGTCTGAAAAGCTTTACCTGCGGCCCGGTGACGAGGTCAGGGTCAACGCACTGGTGGGCTGGGCCCACGTATGGAGACTTCGCGCCGAGCCCGTGCCGCCTGAGGGCCAGCACGATCTTGCGGTTCGCACGGACCGCCTCGCGAGTCTCTTCTCGCTAGACGAGCCGGCCCGCTTCACGGTCACCGTCACCAACTGGCAAGAGGAGCGTCGGACACTGCGCATCGAGGCGGTGGTGCTGGATGAGGACGAGCGCGAAGCCGCCCGTGTCTCACGGGAGGTGAGGCTGGACGGCCGCTCGGCGGTCGAGGCACCACTGGACCTGCACACCCGGGCCTACGGGCCCTTCTATGCCCACCTTTCTCTCCACGCGGGCGATAGGAAGCTGGCCGAGTTAGTGCGAGGCTTCGGCGTCACGTCCGCGCCGCGGACCTTCGATGTGCCCGACTCGTCGCCCTTCGGCATCCATAAGTCCGACCTCAGAGACTGGCCGCTCATCGGCGCCAAGTGGGTGCGACTATGGGACACAGGCGACACGTGGAACGTCTACGAGCTCGAGCGCGGCCGGTTCCGCTGGGAGAAGCTGGATGCCAAAATCGCGGCGGCCCAGCGCAACGATGTGAAGGTGCTCTACGTCTTCGCCTACACGCCCACCTGGGCTTCGGCGCGGCCCGAAGAAGGGCATTATACTGGCGCCGGTGCAACGGCTGAGCCTCGCAAGATCAACGATTGGCGCAACTTTGTGCGCGAGGTTGCGCGGCGCTATAAGGGCCGGATCGCTGCCTATGAGGTATGGAATGAGCCTAACGCGGGCTTCTTCTCGGGCACTGTGGAAGCTTACGAGAGGTTGCTGGAGGCCGCCTACGAAGTGCTCAAACAGGAGGACCCAGCGGCTCGCGTCCTTGGCCTCAGTGCCACTGGCAGCTACTTTGAGTGGATGGAACAGGCCTTTAAGCTCGGAGCGCTGAAGCACATGGACGTCGTGTCGGTGCATACTTACACCACCCCTCGCAGCCCCGAAGAGGTCAATCTGGTTGGGCGTTACGAGGGTACGCATCGGCTCATTAAGCAATACGGCGCCCCAAGGCCTGTCTGGAATACCGAAGTGGGCCTGTGGCAGCCAGAGCGCGAAGGTGGACGGCCTATGACCGAAGATCGCATCGTCGCGAAGGCCCCAGAACAGACTCGCCCTAACTGGACCGCGAGTTGGCCCTACCGGCCCATCACAGAGCAGGCCGCCGCGGAGTACTGCGTGCGCACGTACCTGATTACCATGGCCTGTGGCGTCGAGCGCCTCTTCTGGTACTCGTGGGTCACTCAGAGCCTGCCGATGTACACGGACCTCAACGAGCCCCGGCTGTTGGCTGTGGCCTACGGAGGTATGACCGCACGCCTCAGCAGGGCGCGCTTTCGCGAGCGCATTGACTTGGGCAGCCGCGACCTGTTCTTCCTGGTGTTTGACACGCCCAGCGGCCCTCTTGCAGTGGCCTGGTCGGCACAGCGCAACCCCACCAAGGTGACGATTTCTTCCGACGGGCACAGGGCAAAGGTCTACGACCTATGGGGGAACGCGCGCGTGAGCCGAGAGGCACAGTTGCCCCTGACGCTAACGGGGCGGCCGGTCTACGTTGAGGGCCTCACGATCGAGAGCCTGCGGCGCATTGCCCTGGCCGACGAGGAAGTTGTCCTGCAGTCGGTCGAAGCAGAAGTCTCGACCGACGTGGGAGAGACGAACGTGAAGGAGCATACCTCGGGGCCTCACCATGGGCCGCGGCGCGTGATGGGGCTTCCCGACGCAGGCGACGCGATCACCTGGACGATGCCGCCGACACTGCCGCTCGGCGAGTATGAGCTGTGTGTGGATGGCTTCACTGGGACCCGTCCGCCAGGCACTGACTATGTGAGCAACTACCGTATAGTGGTCCAGGCGGGTGGCGAGGGTATTGAGCTGGCCCTGCAGCTCCAGCCCGGCGTTCAGCCAGACAGCCCGTGCGAAGGTCGGTGGTATGGACCTATGACCGCCGAAAAGTCCGTGCGCCTGGGACCAGGCGATCGGGTCACGATAAGCTCGCGGGCCAGGTGGGCCTTTGTAGGGCCACTCAAGCTACATCGGCTGAAAGCTGCCGAGAGCAAGGAAAGGCTCTCAGTTCCAC
>JAKORR010000498.1 GCA_029777735.1 Armatimonadota bacterium
CGCTGCCAACTCGCCTGTGCAACGGTAATCTGGGCACAGGACTACCCACCCGGCGGCCGTCAGTCCCTCGATGCTGTCCCGCCATTGTCGGATAGCCTCTTGCTTGCCGCCCGGCGCTGCAAGGACGGCCCCATGCGAGGTGACGCCCGATGCCGCCTTGGCGATCAGGCCTGGTACCATGACCCCGGGCTCTGACTCGAAGGTCACTTTCAGCCATTCGACAGCCCCGAGGGTCGTCGCGCCGCGTACCTTAAGCGCCAAGGGCATTGCCCCTGCCACTGGTTCGCCCATGAGGTCTGCGAGGGCTGGTCGCACACGCGCGGCCACTTCAGCCGTGCTCTCGCGCCGCCAGTCGGTCGGCGGCGCGGCCCGTCGAGCGCGGAACTCGGCACTGATGTGCGGCAGGTCCACTCCTGTAGGGCTGGACGGCCCCTTGGCCAGAAGCTCTTCTGGCGCCATCGTCCTCATCTCAGGCTCGACCAAGCCCTCCGCGGGGCCTTCTCCCTTCAGCCATTGCTCGAAGAAGGCGTACATGGTTTCGCGCATGGCCCTAGTGTAGTCGTGGCCCACGTCCCACTGGTGACATTCGACGCGCTCGCGGGCACCGTAGAGATCGTAGATGGCCTGGATCTCCGGAAAGCCTTCGTGGGGGAACCACTGTGTCCAGTCCTGGGTGTCGCACATGTAAAGTGCTGGCTTGGGGGCAAAGACCGCGCACATCTCCGGCTCGTCGGTGTAGCGCGCGATGGCAGGGACATGGTTGCAGTAGCAGTGCGCCGTGTCCAAGTCCAGGATGCGCGAGAAGCAGCTTATCATGACAGTGGGCGCGGCGGCCGCCAACCGCGGCTCGACGGCCATGAGATACATAGTCTGCTGACCGCCGCCCGAAGCGCCCGTGCATCCGATGCGCTCCGGGTCTACGTCCGGCCGACTGCACAGCACGTCCACACCTCGCATGTTGTTCCAAGTCATCAAGCCGACGGGGTTGACTCCCGTGCGGTAGTCATCCAGGTGCACGGAATCCACTGCGAGCACGACATACCCCAGCTTGGCGAGGCCTAGGCAGCGGGCCTGGACCGTGCGGTGGCGTGCTCCGACGTCCCAATGACCGTGAGGGCAAATAACGGCCGGCGCCCGCTCCCTTACGCCCTTGGGCAAGTAGAGCCATCCGGTGGCCCTCACACTGTCAAAAACTTGCCAAGATAGGCGCTGGAGGACGTAGCCCTCTCCCGTGTGCTCGGCGGCTACCTGGATCTCGAGCGGTACGCGATCAGGCAAGGGCCACAGGCCCAAACAGTCGAGCACCTCCCGGCGCAGAAGCTGTTTGCGTTCCTCCCACTCGGCCACAGAGGTCGCGCGTGGGAACCGAGTCACGGTGTAGGCGTCAAAGCAGGCCTTGAGTGAGGCTCGCCGTTCGTGGGCAGCCAAAACCTCGGCCTCGGCGGGATCCGCGGCCGGTAGCATCGAAGCCATGAGTATCACCACCGCAGGGACGGAAGACACAGACAGAGAGTTCGCAGAAACAGGGCTCACTCCTGCCTACGGGCTCTCTTCTCCGTTCGCAAGCTCGCATGGGCCGACCGTGCCAGAGGGCCTGTCTGTCCTGAGAGGCTGTGGCACGCCCTGTCTCGGCGTCCAACCGGACACCGGACCGGTGCTCTCTTGGCTTCGACGCCTTCGTTTCGCTATAATCTGGGGGTGTTCCCAGAAGCGTTGGGGGTAATCAGGAAAATGGCTGGTCATTCGAAATGGGCGAACCGGGTCCATCGCAAGTCCCGGCAGGATGCGAGACGGAGCAGCCTCTTCGCCAAGTTGTCGCGACAGATTCTCGTGGCAGCGCGCGAGGGTGGGCCCGATCCCGACACGAACCTTCGCCTGCGACTGGCGATCGACGCGGCCAGAGCCGTGAGTATGCCCATGGACAATATCGAGCATGCTATTCGGCGTGGCAGTGGCCAGGTTGAAGGCGTGACCTACGAAGAGGTTACTCTGGAAGGCTATGGGCCAGGCGGAGCGGCTCTAATGATTGATGTGCTCACGGACAACCGCCAGCGGACCATCTCAGAGATTCGCCGCCTATTGCGTGACGCCAACGCCAGTCTCGGCGAAGCCGGCTGCGTCACGTGGTTATTCGAGCAGAAGGGCCTCATCGTTGTGCCAAAGAGCGCGGCCGACGAGGAGACGATCTTTCTGGTGGCTGCTGACGCGGGTGCTGAGGACCTGCTGGAAGAGGAAGAGTATTGGGAGATTTGTGTGCCACCGCAGGACTTCCAGCAAGTGCTCAAGGCGGTACAGGCCGCCGGGATTGAGCCAGAGCGCGCCGAGGTCACCATGATTCCGACCACGACGACCCAGGTGCCTGACGATCAGGCGCCGAAACTACTGCGTCTTCTCGACTCGCTGGAGGAACACGAAGACGTTCAGCATGTCTACAGCAACTTCGAGGTCTCTGACGCGATCCTGGACGAGGTCGAGGGCGACGACTAGAACGCGCTCCCGCCCAAGTGAACAGCCGCTGGGCACGGCCTAACCGAGCACAGGCGGGACTTGGCCTGCCGGAAGGAGCGAGTGTTTTCCATGCCTTCTCCGGACCTATCTGTCGAGTACTGTGGCCTGCGGCTGCCGCACCCAATAGTGGTTGCCCCCGCGGGCATCACGGAGACAGCCGACCACCTTCGGCGCTGTGAGGACGCCGGTGCCTCCGCAGCCGTGATGAAGAGCTATTTCGAGTTCGAGCCAGCCCGGCGGCACGCGACGCCGAGGTTCCGCGTTATTAGGCCTGGCGGGCCAATGTCTGCGCGCGTCCTATACTCCTTCGAGCAGGCCAGCGTCTTCGACTTGCAGCACTATGCGGAGGAGATTCGCCGGGCCAAGGAAACCTGTTCGATCCCCGTGTTCGCGAGCCTCAGTTGCAACACGGAGGAGCACTGGCTGGAAGCCTGCAGGGCCGTGGAGCAGGCAGGGGCCGACGGCATTGAGCTGAACTGCTCATGCCCGCACGGCACTCACATCACGCGCGGCGACGATATCGTGGACGCGATCGTCGGTGCGCTCGGTGTAGCCCGCAGCGCCACGACGCTTCCTCTGGTGCCCAAAATTACGCCGCAACTGGCCCGGCCGGACCTCGCGGCGGCGGAGGCGCAGGAGGCGGGCGCAGATGCAGTCATCTTGTTCAACCGATTCACGGGCTTGGACATCGACATCGAGACGCAGCAGCCCGTGATGCACGGAGGATACGCTGGCTACGGCGGCACGTGGGCGATTCACTATGTCTTGCGCTGGCTGACTGCCACCTACCCTCTGCTTTCAATCCCGATCGCAGCGAGTGGCGGCGTCTTTGATGCCGCAGGCGCCATAAAGATGATCCTTGCTGGCGCCACCGTAGTCCAGGTGTGCTCCGTCATTGTCGTCGAGGGCTACGAGGCGATCGGTAGGATCGTCCAAGGGCTTGCTGAGTACCTGGAACGGCATGAACGACAGTCTCTTGCCGAGATCCGAGGGATCGTCTGCAACCGCCTGGTTACCCTGGAGAACATAGACCGGCGCAATCGGGTCCACGCGCTGGTCGACCCGAGCACCTGCAAGAGCTGTGGGACGTGTCTGCGGGTTTGTATCTACGGCGCGGTCTCGATCAACGACAAGAAGTATAGGATCGACCCGGAGCAGTGCGACGGCTGCGGCCTGTGCGCGGAGCTATGCCCGGCTAGAGCCATCACGATGATCGAGCGGCCCGTTCCGCTGGAGCGCGGATAGCCCCAGGGTTTTCCTGGGCTACACCAGCGGTCAGAGATGATAACGGAGAAGGGGCCTGCGCATGCGACTGACGTGGCGACCGTTCCCGCCTGGGACGGACGGTTTCATCCAGCAGTGGCTGACGGCTGGCCTTTTCGCCGACTTGGTGATTCCTTCGTCGCCGCCTGCGGAGGATGAGGAAACAGCAGGCGAGCGATGGACCTTCCGCTTCACGCGCCACCGTCATCTCGCAGTGCCGGGCTACAGAGGGCGGAAGGGCGCGTGGTGGCTGGCAGTCTGTTGCCTCAGGGCTGCGCGCGAGACACAAACCTCCCTCGTGATTGATGCCCCCGATGGTTCCTACCTGGGCACGGAAACCAAGGGCTTCCTACAGGCCGATGCAGCCCCGCTTAGAGTGCAGCTGACCCAGAAACCCTTCCTGATAGCGGTGGCAATCCCGGCGGCCGATGTGGCCCGGGCCTTCTCCGTGCGGGTAGCCGAAGACGGCAGTGATACTGTCGAGGTAGTGCACCAGCTAGACCTGAGCCGGCCAGTACGTCTGGGGCGGACTGCTGGGCGCGACGTGTGGATTGATCACGAGGGTGAGGCATGCCCAACCATCTGGCTTGAAGCGCTCAACGTCACCATCAAGCCGGTCAGGTTATACATCCAACTGCACACCGAGGAATACGAGGAGGACCTGCTGGCGGACGAACCACTGCGGCCGGGCCAGGCCGAGCTGATCGAGGTACCCTATCCGCCCAGCTTTCCTCCTGGCCGGGCGAAACTTGTCGTTCAGGCCCAGAAGACCAGGACGGAGCGGGAAATCACCTTGACTCATACCGATCACGATTGGGAAGTGCACCTTGTCCCCCACTTCCACTACGAGCCGGGGTGGTGGAACACTCAGGCCAACTACGTTGAAGGGGATAGGATGTCGGCCTTTCATCTGATTCACAAGTACCTGGAGGCGGCGGCGGACCCAGGCTTCACCTTCCTGCTCGAGGAAGTGCCCTACACCAAACCTTACTGGGATACCTTCCCCGAGAAGCGAGAGCAGATCCTGGAACTTGTCCAAGCTGGGCGTCTGGCGCTGGGGGGCGCGATGTACAATCAGCCTCAGACCACCCTGACCAGCGCAGAGACAACCATCCGCAGCATCTGCTATGGCACGACCTATCACCGCCTGCAGTACGGTGCCTCGGACCTGGCTGGCTGGGTGCTGGACGTCTTCGGGCACGATCCTAACTTCCCCCAGTTCCTGGTGAGAGCAGGGCACAGCACCGTGTCCTATGCCCGTGGGCCCTACAAGCACTACTGGGGCATCCCGGCCAACCGTCTGAGTTTCCCAGTAGACCATTGGTGGATAGCCCCCGACGGCAGCCGATTGCTGGCGCGCCTGCTGGATCCCTGTTCCTACGTGCTCGGTCGGAGCCTGTACCAGTATGTGGGCCCAGAGGACTCCTGGTGGGACGTCGCGGAGCTGTTCGAGACAGCGAGCGACTACACGTCGGCGCATCTGCAGATCTGGACTGTGGGTGGCGACTTTGCCGAGCCCGTGCTGTGGCTGCCGGAGCTGTCCCGAGTATGGAATCATCGTCATTTGTCACCAAAAATTCACCTGTCTACCCCAAGCCGGTTCTTCAGCGCGCTGGCGGAGTTGGTCGCCGACGACGCAGTAGCGCTACCAGCCCTCACGCGCGACCTTAACCCCGTGAGCAATGGCTGTGGCATATCCTACGTGGACACGAAGCTGGCAAACCGTCTCAATGAGGGACTGCTATCGGTCAGTGAGGCCGTTGCAACGCTGGCGTCACTGATCATGGGAGTGCCCTACCCTGACGCAATGTTGGACCTGGCCTGGCGGCAGTTGCTGTTCAACTCCCATCACGACGCATTGAGCGGCTGTGAGTCCGACCAGGTCTACGTGGACCTGCTGGGCGGTTGGCGTGAGGCTTACGAGCTGGGCCGCGATGTGCTGCGTGAGGCTCTTGGGGCGCTGGTGTCTGAGGACAGCGGCACGCTGATGGTTTTCAACCCGTTGCCCTGGCGGCGCAACGACGTAGTTAAGGTCGAACTGCCCGAGAGCTGGTCTGGGCCATGCCGAGTGCTGGACGGCGAGTGGGAGGCTCCGGCCGAGGTCCTCGAACACGCGGGCCGCAAACTGCTTCGTTTTGTGGCTCGCGACCTGCCTGCCTTCAGCTTCAAGATCTTCACTGTTGAGCAGGGCAAGAGCAAGGAAGCCCCCGACCTAGTTGCCGACGCCCTGACGATCGAGAATGAGTTCTACCGTCTGCAGCTGGACCCACAGCATGGTGATAGCTTGGTGAGCCTGGTGGACAAACGTTCTGGCCGGGAACTCGTGCAGCAAGGCCGCGTGCTCAACGACCTGGTAGCCCACCGGGAGTATCCCGAGCTGCCTGGGCACGGCGAGGGGCCGTGGCACGTGTGTACTACAGGCGAGCGTCACCACGCCTCGAAGGAGTTTCCGGCAGAGGTGGATCTAGAGCACACGCCCACACGTGTAACCCTCATCATCCGTTCGGACCACGTCAACTGCCGGCGCGAGACGCAGATGACGCTTTGGAGCGGTCTGCCACGAGTCGACTTCGAGACACAGATAGCCGACTACTCTGGCGAAGACTGGCTGTTCAAGGTGCATTTCCCGCTGGCTGTGCGCGGCGGACGCCCAGTCTACGAAGTGGCTGGCCCTGCTGTGAGCCGCACCTATTGTCCCGGCGACCAGGACACAAAGGAACTGGCCTGGACCCAGGACAGCACTGCGAATCACTATGTGGACCTGACCGTGCCGCTACGCCTGATCGGCACGGTGGGCATCGGCGGCGATGTGTTAGGCGAACTGAGCGTGGGCATGGTTGAGATTGTCTGCCCCCCGGATCGACGCACAGACGAGGAGGCACCCCTGAGCCGATTGCTGCTGGCACTGTCGTCCGTGGGCGTGACGGCCAGCGTCACTTGGCCCGAGCACCGGCGTTTCGGCGACATCACTTGGGACAGCAACGTGCCGGACTTCAGGCTTGTCATCGGGACATCGGCCGACAACGCCTTCACGCGCCACGCGCTGCGTGAGGCCGGCGTGGGCACGGAGGCAGAGCTGAAGGACTGGACGGCCAGCCACGGCTGGGCTGTTGCATTGCTGCCGGGGTTAAAGCTGGGCTTGCCCGCAGAACTGCCCATAGTGCTGGTGTGGTCGCAGGATAGAGAGGCCGAGGCCGAGGCCCTGGAGCATATCGCCGCGCAGGTTCGCAAGTTCGGGCACCTGGTAGGCCTGGTACCGTCGTCGCTGCGGGCGCACATGCCATCGGACGATCCCGACGAAGGTGGCGTGGCCCTACTGAATCGCGGCACGCTGTCGTACTGCTGCTATTCCGACCAGACCTTGACACTCGCTCTCATGCGGTCATGCACAGGCTGGCCCAGCGGTGTGTGGATCGACAAGCCGCGGCGTACATGCCCTGACGGTAGTGGCTTTCAGCTTGAGCACTGGTCGCACCGGTTCGAGTATGCGCTGGTGAGCCACGAAGGGCACTGGCGCGAGAGCGGGCTAGGACGACGCGGGTACGAGTTCAACCGCCCGCCCGTGGCTGTGTGGGGACGCCCGTCGCGGTCCTGGGATGACAGGAGCTTCCTCCAAGCTGGCAGCGATCTAGTGTTGGTGGAGAGCGCTAGCGTGGTGGCCACGGTTCTGAAACCTGCAGGTACTGGGGTGGGCCTGCCACTTGATGCCGATAGCTCCGTGAGGCGTGTGTTGCTGCGGTTGCAGGAGACTGCTGGCAGCCCGGTCGAAGCGAGGGTGAGACTACGCTGCCGCGTGGCTGAGGCCTGGAAGTGTGACTTGTTAGAGAGGCCGCTGCAGGAACTGGCTGTAGACGAAGATGCCGTGGTAGTGCCTCTAGGACAGTTCGAAACCGCGAGCGTGCTCCTCGATCTGGAAAGTGCAATGCCGGCGCCACGAGCGCCGGTACCCGCCCACAGTCCCAAGTACTCGCGCTGGTGGAGATACAACTGCGGTGCGGCGCCAGTGGGTATGATGCCCGTCGTAGTGCTTTTCGACGCCGACGCTCCGCTGCAACTGCGTCCCGGCGAAGAGAGGACGCTGGGGCTGACAGTCTCGACGGGCTACGTGACAGAGGAGTCGAGGGTGGAGGTTCGGATCCACTGGCCTGAGGGCTGGAGCGTGGGAGACAACGAGTACCAGACGACTGCAATGCCGGGAGGCTATGCGACGCGCAACGTACGCATGCGCGTGCCTATGGACGCTGCTCCAGGGCAGTATGTGGTAAGAGCGGTTGTGCAGCCGCCCTTTGGCCCGCTGGTCTATGATGTGCTGCATGTAGCAGTGGACGAAGAGCCGTCGGCTCTCGCTGAGGCCAGCTTGGAACCCCTGCAGGTGAACGTCCGACGCGGTGATGCGATGCTGCTAGTGCGTGCGCGGAATCTCAGCCGATCTGCGCTCGACGGCGAGGTGCTGCTGGTCGCACCCTTCGAGGCCTGGGAAATGTTCGAGAGAGCATCGCGGCCGGTCTCGTTGCCTCCGCAGGGAGAGGCGACGGTTGAGTACCGCTTACGCTGTCCGGCGCGGCCGCTTAAGGGATGGCTCTGGGCTATGGCAAAGGTTCTCATCGCTGGTCAAGTGCTCTACACCGACACGGCGCGTCTCGACCTGTAGGCCGTGCCTGTGGACCCAGTAAGGCGTCGTGGGGCCTCTGCCCTCGGAGCAGGCCGAGTGAGGGCAGGAGTGCGGGCCGACTTGGCGGACGCCTGCCTTTCTTGCTTTCGTCTCCCGTGGGCAGCACAACCCAGATACCCCACAACTGACGGTGATACCTATGGCCCGCTATCTCGGCATTGATATCGGCGGCACCAAGACCGCTGTGGTGCTCGGTGACGAAACAGCCAACATCCTCCGGCGCAGCAGTTTCCCAACAGACCACGAGGGTGGCCCCCAGGCCGTGCTGGAAGACATAAAGCGCGCAGCCACGGAGTTGACTGTCGCTGAGGGCCTGTCTCTAGGCGAGGTTGAAGCCGTGGGCATTAGTTGTGGCGGGCCACTGGACAGCCGCGCGGGTGTCGTGCTCGGGCCGCCGAACTTGCCCGGCTGGGAGCGGGTGTCGGTGGTCGAGGACCTGAGCGCCTTCACGGGGCGGCCGGCCTATCTTGAGAACGATGCTAATGCTGGCGCCGTCGCGGAATGGACCTTTGGCGCGGGACGTGGCACGAGTAATATGATCTTTGTCACCGCTGGGACGGGCTTCGGCGCTGGGTTGATCCTTGACGGTCGCCTATACTATGGCACCAACGACATGGCTGGCGAGATTGGGCACGTGCGACTGCTGGAACATGGGCCTTACGCCTATGGCAAAACCGGCAGCGTCGATGGGCTGTGTGGCGGCGCGGGCCTGGCGCAGGTGGCTCGTGAGATGATGGACACGACGGTGCGGCGTGGTGAACACTCGGTTCTATTCTCGCACCGGGGGCCGGTGACGGCGCAGGTGGTGGGAGACGCCGCGAAGGCCGGCGACGAGCTGGCCGCGAGAATCCTGCGGCAGGTCGGCGACTACTGGGGGCGTGTGCTGGCAGTGCTCGTCGACGTGCTCAACCCTGAGCGCATCGTCCTTGGCAGTCTGGCGGTGCGCCTGGGCGATACCATCCTAGGGCCGGCCCGCGAGGCGCTGCGGCGTGAAGCACTGGCCCTCAATGTGCAGGTGTGCGAGATTGTGCCCGAGCAGCTTGGTGAGCGGCTGGGCGAAGTTGCCGCACTGTGTGTCGCAATGCGGCTTGGGAAGGATCAAGGCATAGGGTGCTGAGGCGCGCCCCAGGCCAGCCTAACTTCTCCCACGACCGGTCCGCCCGTACAATGGCCTCGCGGCGAGAGGAGACTAAAGGAGAATAGAGCCGTGCTTGTGATACCCGCCATAGATCTGAGCGAAGGGCAAGTGGTGCGTCTTCGCCGGGGCGAGATGGCTGAGAAGACCGTTTACTCATCGGACCCAGCAGCTGTGGCGCATGAGTGGGCCAGGGCCGGTGCTGAGATTATCCATGTAGTGGACCTGGACGGCGCCGTGTCGGGGCGGCCATGCAATTGCGAGGCCCTGCGCACCATAAGCGAGGCCGCAGGCATACCGGTCGAGTTCGGCGGCGGACTGCGCAGTTTGGAGGCGATTGCCGCCGCCTTCGAAGCGGGTGCCTATTGGGCCGTCTTGGGCACCGTCGCACTGTCGAACCCGGAGCTCCTGCGGGTGGCCCTGGAGCGATGGGGGAAGCGGATCATCGTGGCCTTGGATGCTCGCGACGGCCGGGTGGCTGTTGAGGGCTGGACGCGCACGAGTGAGGTGGAGGCTGCCGACCTGGCGCGGGAAATGGAGGCGCTGGGCGTACGGCGAATTCTGTGCACCGACATCGCCACAGATGGAATGCTGACTGGTCCCAACGTGGAGGGCTTGCGCCGCATCGCGGAGGCCGTAAGCATCGAGATCATAGCCTCGGGCGGCGTCTCCTGCCTGGAAGACGTGCTGGCCTTGCGCCGGCTTGAGCCACTGGGCATAATTGGCGTCATTACAGGACGCGCCCTATACGAAGGGCGACTGGACTTGCGCCAAGCTGTGGCCGCGGCGCGAGGCTGAGAATCCAGAGCCGGGAGGTCTGGACCCTTGCTTGCCAAGCGCATCATCCCGTGTCTGGACGTCAAAGAGGGCCGGGTGGTCAAGGGGATACGCTACGTCGATTTCCGTGACGTTGGCGATCCCGTGGATGCCGCTCGCCGTTACGACGAGGAAGGCGCCGACGAGCTGGTGTTCCTTGACATCACTGCTAGCCTCGAGCATCGCTCTACTATGATTGATATAGCGCGGCGCGTGGCCGAGCAGATCTTTATCCCCTTCACGGTCGGCGGTGGCATCAGGACAGTCGAAGACATCCGCGATACCCTCCTGGCCGGCGCGGACAAGGTAAGCATCATGACAGCCGCCGTGTACGACCCGGATCTTATCAACCAAGCGGCGGAACGGTACGGTAACCAGTGCATTGTGGTGGCCGTGGACGCCAAGCGTGTACCACGGGAGGGCCGTGATGACAGTTACCTCGGACCCGCCCCAGATGAGGCTATTGAGTGGCGGATTTACACACATGGTGGCACAAGGCCAGCGGACGTGGACGCTTTGGCCTACTCGATCGAAGCGGTCAGGCGCGGCGCTGGCGAGCTGCTAGTGACGAGCATCGACGCCGACGGCACCAAGGCGGGTTACGACCTCGAACTGCTGCGACGCATCTCGGAGAGTGTTAGCGTGCCAGTCATCGCCTCTGGCGGCGCGGGCTCGGTGGACCACCTGTACCAAGCACTGGACTACGGCAAGGCCGACGCCGTGCTGGCCGCGAGCATCTTCCACTTCCAGGAGCTCACGATACAGGATGTCAAGCGCGAACTGGCAGCTCGGGGCGTGACCGTACGGCTCTGAGCAGAGACCCCTTGAGCTCCGCAAAGCAGTCCTTTTCCTGTATGGGAACCACTGCTTCCAACCTTCTGCGACTGCAAAGATACGATACTGTCTTATGTGCTGTATTGTTTGACAGAAAGTGGAGACTTGATTGATAGGTGTTCCTAGCCTCGAAAATAGCTTGATGAGGGGCAGTCAGTTAGTTCAGGCCATCACGCCACACCTTAGCGCTCATCCTGCCCTTGATCACCTGCCAGACGGTCTTAGGCGGTCAGTCAAGACGAGTAGGTTGGCAGGAAGACACTGCAATCCGCCTATCTTCGAGAAGATCGCCGGTGCGACAGCTCTTGCAGACGCCCTGGTTGTTCAGGATAGGGCGGATCAGCCTGTTGGGTATCGGCCTGACCAGGGCTCGGAGGAAGTCCACGATAGGACGTTCTTGCGCTGCCAGAAACCCGAAGTTGCATAGCAACTTGTGTGCGATTGGCCCCTGGGGCGTTCAAGGCGCCGAACAGTAAAGCTTCGCGTTGCTGCCACCTGGTATCCCGTCTCCCCCCAGAGCCTCCAGCTTCTCCCCTAGCACCATATCCTGGTCTCCCGTCAGCATCCACCGCCCCAGGCTGAGCAATAGCCGCTGACGGGTACGACCCTGCTCCTCGCAGTAACCCTCGACCGGTTACAGGTACTACTTATGAGGAACTGGCTTTGGTGGCGATAATGGGCTTGAGATACATGAGGTACATTTGCCACGTAGTATAGAGAAAGGACGTTGTGCAAACCCTGAGCCGGTACAAGTTTTCGGTACACACAAGTCTGGATTCCTAGGCTCATCCATTGCCCTTATTGGCGATTCCTCTCCTTCCGTTCCCAAAACTGTCGAAGTCGGGCTACCATTCGTACAGCAGGGAAGAGGTAGGCCGCTCCAGAGGCGGCTTGGGAGTGCTTCGGCGGAGTTTCACATCCCGCGTGGTTGTGGCGCCGGCGGCTATCTCGACGATCATCCTCAGCGGCCGATAGCCTTCCGCCTGCGCGACCAGCACGGCCGCGCCAGCCGGTCCCTCAAACTTATAGCGCCTCTCTGCGTCGGTGCGCGTGAAGGCGTGGGAGGATCACGTCGGAAGGACCTGTGCAGGCGTCGTCGTCACGTGTACTGGTGCTCTGGATGAGGATCTGTGGTGGGCCGGGCGGCTTGGGGGCCAGAATGAAATGATAGGTGCCCTGGATTGCCCACAAACCAAGGCCCCTTCGAGCAGTTGTGTTTCGACGACCGTCTCGTCTTCCGCGAGGAGGAGCCTGCAGACCGTCCTCTGGAGCACGCCAAAGCCAAGGTTCGAGTTGCTATTGTCTGGGCCGCAGGCGGAAGTCGGCAGTAGTGGTACGTCCGGGTTCGAGTAGCATCAGGCGGTTCTGGGGCCGGTAGCCGGCGGCGCTGACCGTGACCCGACACAGCCCGGTAGGCGCGGCGAGGATGAGATAGCCACCGTTCGCGTCGGTGATAGCCTGGAGGATGAGCTGGGGTGGCCGCGGCAACACTTCTATCCCATCGTCGTTGGCAGTGGTGTCGGAAGTGGGTTCGAGGTTCCGTAAGCGGGCGGGCACGACCACTACCTGCGCCCCGACCAGTGCCTTGTTTGCCACGCCATCGATGACCAGCCCACCGATTTGCCCGCCAGGAACCGGGCGGAGGGGATCGGGCAGTACCACTCGCTTGCCCTTAGATACGCTTACCGGTATATGCACTCCTTCTGGCGAACCGCGCCGCACCACACTGAGCACATGGTCCCCTGGGGGCACATCGCCGACACCGAAGGCACCTCCAGCCGCGACCGTCCACGGCACAGGCGATCCGTCCAGCAGCGCTTCGTATTCCGACGCCGGAG
>JAKORR010000046.1 GCA_029777735.1 Armatimonadota bacterium
ACTGCCGGCCACCGTGACCGCATCGTGCGCGTGGATGAGGTGGCGCTCGCCACCTTTGCCCGCCTGTACGACGAACCCGGCACCCCGGCCCGCCGCGCCCGGCTACCGGCACTGCACGCCGGGGCGCTGAACAGCGTGCTGTCCAAGCTCGCCGCCTATCCGCGCCGGCTGGCGGATTTGGGTAACGACTACGTCTCCACTGAGATGTGGCACGAAACCATGCAGCAGAAGGACGGCACCATCGTCCGTCGTCCCTCCAGCGACGCCGGTTTCCCCGCCACACCGGAAGACTGGGTGCTCTCCGGCCCGCATTTCTTCCTCGCCAACCCGTTCAACAAGACACCGCGCAAGGTGTGCACCGCCAACGGCCACTACGACGTCCTCGACCTCGAAACCCTGCCCGACGACTACCTGCCGCGCACCAACTACCGCCCCATGGCCGACCGCGCCGAATACCTGCGCCGCACGCCACGGGTGACCTGGGTGGAAGAGGGTGAGATGCAGGGCCGGGAGGTGACGGGGTTTTTCAGGCATGTTCATCGCCGTGCGCTCAGTACCTCTGGAGAGCGGACTGTAATCTGCACACTTGCGCCACCGGCTGTTGGGCACATCGACGGCTGCTTCTCTGTAACTTTTCGCGATGCAAGAGAATTGGTCGCTTTCTCGAGTGCGTTGTCATCGGTCGTTGTGGACTTCCATATCAAGAGCACGGGTAAGGCTGATTTGCGCGGTGACTTGGCAGACAAGTTACCGCTTCTTCCGCAGCTGTCTGGTGTTTGCAGTCGCTACCTAGTTCTGAGCTGCCTTACCACCCACTATGCTCCCCTGTGGGAAGAAGTCTTCGACCCCGACTTCGCCGACCAGCGCTGGAGCCAGCCCGACAACCCGTGCCTGCCGCAGGACTTCTGGCCCAGCCTCACCCGCGACTGGACCCGCACCTGCGCGCTGCGCAGCGACTACGCCCGCCGCATGGCGCTGGTGGAAATCGACGTGCTGGTGGCCCAGGCCCTCGGCCTCACGCGGGAAGAACTCCTGCTCATCTACCGCGTGCAGTTTCCGGTGATGCAGGGCTACGAGCGCGACACCTGGTACGACATCAAGGGCCGCATCGTCTTCACCAACAGCAAGGGCCTGGTCGGCGTCGGCCTGCCGCGCAAGGGCAGCCGCAGCACCCCCAAGACCCGCATCGTCACCCCCGATGGCAAGGTCTGCGAAGGCAACTTCGGCTGGGAAGACCTGTGGACCTACCCCGTCGAAGGCGCTGACGAGGCCACGCTGAAGCAGGGCGGCACCCCCAAGCTGGCCGACGGCACCGTCATCACCCAGTGGGTCACCGACGACACGCTGCCCGGTGGCCCCCGCACCGTCGAACGCACCTACACCGCCCCCTTCGCCCGCGCCAACCGGGAAGAGGATTACCAGGTTGCTTGGGCGTTTTTTGAGAACAACGCATGAGAACCACGAGCTTGGATAAACGCACTCTCGCCGACCTCGGCTATCCGGTCGCCGCAGGCGTGCTGCGCGCGATTCGACTTCTGGAGGAACGCTACGGCGCCAGCGATTACCACGATTCCGGTCACACCCAGACGGCGCCGACTTGGATTTTCAAGCTTCCGCGCTACGGCAATGCAGAAGTCGGGGTACGCATGAACAAGCGCGACACGACGCTGTACATGCGTGGCCGTACCCGGGACGCTGGATGTGTCGTTGGTAGTCCATTTCGCGTCGCAGACCTAAGGGAACGGGTCATCCAGACCGTCCTTAGAGTCTCCGAAAAAGGATAAACTGACGCTTTGATGTATATCCAAGCAAGGAGGCCGTCATGCAAGTCGCCAAATGGGGAAATTCTCTGGCCGTCAGGCTGCCTGCCGCCGTGGTTCAGGCGCTGGAGCTGAAGGAAGGTGAAGAAATCGAGCTGCACGTCGTGGGAGACCGCACGCTGGAGGTCGCCCGCAAGGCGCAGCCTCAGGAGCTGCTCGCTCGCCTGCGTCGGTTGAGAGGCCGGCTGCCTGTGGACTTTCGCTTCGACCGGCTCGAAGCCCATGAAGAAGACCGAGAGCGCTGATGGGCGCTGTCTTCTTCGACACCAACGTCGTGCTCTACCTGCTGTCGGCCGACGAGCACAAGGCCAACGCGGCCGAAGCACTGCTGGCACAGGGTGGCATGGTCAGTGTCCAGGTGCTCAATGAGGCGGCATCAGTCTGCCGGCGCAAGCTAAAGCTACCCTGGTCCGAGGTGCATGAGCTGCTTGATGCCGTAAAGGCGTGCTGCGAGGTGGTGACGCTGTCACTTGCCACCCATGAGAGCGCGCTCCAGCTGGCCGAGCGCTATCAACTCCCACTCTACGATGCCCTCATCTGCGCGTCGGCGCAGGCGGTCGGTGCTGAAGTGCTGTACACCGAAGACCTGCACGATGGGTTGAAACTAGGCCATCTGCAGGTCCGTAACCCCTTTAAGTGACCTCGACATGCGGCTCTCCATTCTCGCTAACGACATCCAGGCCGGAGGGGTGCGAGAATTTGTGGCTCGGCCTCATGTCGACGTTTCGGGCACAATTCATAGAGTCAAGGAGCCGCCATGAAGAAGCAAACCCGAAGCAACAAAGCGCAAGTGGACAGTCCGCTAGTCCGCTCGCTCTCATCTCACGACGAACTGATGGCGGATATGCGCGAGTTCAAAAGGGAGGTCACTGCCAGCCCCTCAGCCGCGCTGGATTTCCTGAAGCGTGCGGGGCTGGTATCGGCCAAGGGCAAGCCCAAGCAGCTCATCCGTGTCTGACGTCTGGGAACTCTACCGCTGGCAGCCTTCGTTTGTCCTGGGCTTTCATGGTACTGACGCGGGTGTGGTCGAGACCGTCGTGCAGTCACCGCTGGACGGCCTCAAGAAGTCTGAAAGCACCACAGAGTGGTTGGGCCACGGGGTTTATTTTTGGGAGCAGGACCCTGGCCGGGCCTTAGACTGGGCCAGCAACGGGAAGACTAAGGGAACGGTGACCAAGCCCGACGTGGTCGGTGCCATCATCGACCTTGGCTACTGCCTGGACCTGACTACCATCTCTGGCCTGGAGGAGGTCAGGCAGGCCTACGAGACTCTGCGCGACTCCTGCACCTTGGCTGGAGTCCCTTTGCCCCGTAATACCGGTGGTGCGGACCGACTAAAGCGTGAGTTGGATTGTGCGGTCATCCAGTCTCTGCACCTCTATCGCAAGGAAAGATGCATGCGTCCCTATGACTCAGTACGGGCGCCGTTCCCTGAGGCCGATGTTCTGTACGATGAATCGGGCTTCAGAGCGAAAAACCACATCCAGGTGTGTGTCATCAACACCGCGCAGTGCATCAAGGGGTACTTCAAACCGATTCCCGGCGCCAAGGGGTGAGACGGTTCGGAACATTGAATTATCATTGTCGGGCTGCCTATGTCCGCGCCTTTCAATGACTCGCTTCTGACCATTCGTTGTGCCGAAGCGCAACTTCACCTGCTTAAAAAGGCGGCAGCAGGTGCGCAAGCCCTTTATCTCGAACTTCTGACATGCTGCCCTCCCTCCTTGCCAAGGACATCCAGACCGGCCTGAAGCAGTTCCTCGTCACCGCTTTTGAGCCTGCCGACCCCTTCATGCATGGGTTGATGAGCCGCTTCGTCGAGGATGAGGCGGCCTGGCTCAAGGGGCCCTACGTTCAGGTGGGGCTGCCCTTCGTGCCGGGTGCTGCCAGGCGGGATTTCTTTGCTGGCTTCCAGACCGAGTACCCTGGGTTCAGCCACCAGGAGCAGGCGTGGCAGCGGCTCTCCAGCCTGCACAAGGCGGCCCACACCCTGGTGGCCACCGGCACGGGCAGCGGCAAGACCGAGTGCTTCCTGTACCCGGTGCTCGACCACTGTGCCCGGGCCCGGCAGGCCGGTGAGGGCGGCATCAAGGCGCTTGTCATCTATCCGATGAACGCGCTGGCTGCCGACCAGGCGGGGCGTATTGC
>JAKORR010000047.1 GCA_029777735.1 Armatimonadota bacterium
ACTAGTAGCTCACAGGCTACTAGAACTAGTAGCACACAAGCTACCCACAAAAGACATAAAGACAATAAAGACAGAGATGGCGCTGACGCGCCGCCCTCCCCGAAACCTCCCACGCCTCAACAGGCCATGTTTGAGGCCATCTGTGAGGTCTGTGTCCTAGACCCTGCCACCGTTGCCAAGGGACGCATTGGTAAGCGAGCTAGCACGCTAGTCAAAGCGGGCTACACGCCGGAGCAGGTACGAGCATATTACGGCAAGGCCGGTTGGTGGTACCAGCATGACTGGCGGGGGCGCAAGGGCGATCCGCCCAAGCCGGAACAGATAGGCGAGACCATCAAGCAGGCCATGAGCACCGACCCACCGCCTGAGCGTCCCAGCATCCGCATTTTGCCGCAACAGGGCAACCACTGGTGGGAGGAATCGGCGTGAGCGCACGCATACTGGCAGACACCGACGCGGAACGGGCGGTGCTCGGGGCCATCCTGATAGACCCTGGCATGCTGCCCCGGGTCCAAGCGCTCATCTCGACCGATGACTTTTACAGCGAACTACACGCGCACATCTACGCCGCGATGGTGCAGCTAGCAGAGCGTGGCAGGCTCGACATAGTAGCTCTGGCAGACCTGCTAGACAGTCGAGGGCAACTGCCACGCTCTGAGCGTGCCTACCTAGTGGGTCTCCTGAATGCCGTGCCTAGTGGCCTATTCGCTGAAAGTTACGCTGAGGTCATTCGTGCCCATTCGGTCAAGCGGCAGTTGGTGAAGCTATGCACCAAGGCGGTCGAGGGGGCCTACTCTGACACCAGCCCCGAGGAGGACCTAGCCAATTTGCGAGCCGGGTTGGAGCAGTTGGCGGGAGCAGTGACGGCTGACAGTGCGGTGCTCTACGGAGAGCACTCCATAGCCGAGCATGAGCGCATCCTGGCTGATCGGGCCTCGGCGGTAGCGTCGGGTCGGGAGTGGCCCACGTTCCCGTGGGAGGCGTTGCGGCGCAAGGTGCGCTGGCTGCGACCCGGTGAGGTGGCGGTTTTGGGTGCCGAATCATCGACGGGCAAGACCGCCTGGGCCGAATGCGTGGCCGAGCACATGGCGCGTGAGGGGTTCAGGGTCGTGTTCTTTCACCTAGAACTCAGCCACACCACGATGCTCAACCGCCGCCTATCGCGTCACTCGGGTGTACCCATCACGGATCTAGAGAGGGGTGCCTATCCGCCGGCAGCAGTAGAGGCGAACCGGCGCATCGGCGAGTGGGCGCGCAACATGACCTACGTCCACTGTCCGGGCTGGACAATCGAGCGCATCACCAG
>JAKORR010000499.1 GCA_029777735.1 Armatimonadota bacterium
CCGGACGCCCGCGGATAAGTAAAAAGCCTGTGCACGGCGGCCGCAGCGGTGTCTCTCTGCTGGGCCGGCGACGGACAGGTCCAACCTGTGGGGCTGTAGCATTGATCGGGTGACAGCCCCTCCCTGGTCCCAAAATCTTGGGTGATGCCAAACCTGAGGAACTGTCCGTACTGCAACTTCCCCATCAGGCGCGAGGACCGGCTCCATGCCTGCGAGGCCTGCCAGACACTGTACCATCTCGAGTGCTGGCAGGAGAACGGCGGCTGCGCGGTCTACGGTTGTCGCTGTGGCCCTGAGGCGCAGGACTCTCAGCAAACTGTCGCCGATGTCCTCGACGTCGTACTAGGGCCGAGGCATCCACCCCAGCCCGAACCCGTGCAACCCCCTCCCCCGCCTCCGGACGGTGCAGGCGGATGTGCACAGAGCACGATTGTTTCGTGCCAGCAGAGCTGTTGCGGCTGTATAATCTTAATGTTTCTTCTATATGTCCTCGCGGCCGGCTGCGGCGCGATCCTAAGCGGTCTGTCAGGGACAGCGGGGGCACGCACAGATTCCGAGACGTCGACCTCATCGACCGTCTGCAGCGTGTGCGGCGGGACAGGCTTCACGGCTTGTGCCCATTGCGATGGTAATGGCCGGTGTGCCGTCTGCTACGGGTATGGTGTGTCGCTCTGCGCACAATGCGCAGGCCATGGCTGGCTGACTTGTGCAACCTGCGGCGGCTACGGATGGATGGCTGACGGCAATCGGTGCGCCTCTTGCCACGGAAGCGGCCGCGTTGCCTGCCAGACCTGCGGGGGAAGTGGCTTCCAGGCGTGCTCGTGGTGCCAGGGTAGAGGACGCAGCGTCCAGGGCAGTGCCTGCAGCCACTGCGGCGGCCGAGGCCTGGCGGCGTGCTCGGGCTGTGGCGGCACAGGCGTCTGTCGTCACTGCAATGGCCGAGGCGCCTTCCGCTGCTATAACTGCAACGGTACAGGGCTGACGCGGTAGAAACCTGAGAGATCGTCCGGGCGGAGTTAATGCTGGCTGCGGAGCGCAAGCACACAGTAGCCGACGACAGGTGGGGATGGACTTTGCTGAACGGCCGGACTAACTCCAGCCACGGCTATACGGCCGCGGCGAGGGTTGGAGGCTGGTTGTGGGTTTCGCAGTCGCAGGTCGAGCCTGATCTGCCGAATAGTGCCCGGGCCTGCTGAGGTGGTTTAGCGGTGGCCCCTGCCTGCTGGGACCTCGGTGCAGCGCCGTGGTCCTTTCCCTACTGCGCCCCGGTTTTCATCAACGCTAGATAGTCCAAGTTCAACCCCACGCCGTCCACGTTCGTAAGTTTCACCGTATGCTCACCCGCCGCGAGCTTCAGCACTAGGGGCTTACCGTCCGGGCCACGCAGGGCCTCGTGCCGCCAGTCGTCGACGCCGGCGGAGAAGCCGCCACTGCTTCTGAACACCTGCGTCACTGGCTGCCTGTCGTCCACCACGACTTCGCGGCGCGCGTCCTTCGGGCAGCAATATCTCACCACGAGCAGATAGTCCCCACCCTCGGGCGCCGCGATCTTCCAAGTCAGCCAGTGGCCCTTCGCGTCCCAGTGGGAGAAGGCCTTGCCCAAGGCGCCGGTCTTGTCGTCCCTGATCTGCACCTCACCGCCCCCCTGAGCCGCGAAATCCTCAGCCTGCGTCAGGGGCACGCCTTGCAAGGGCTCATCGCACAGCCCAACCGTCGCCGTGCTGCTGAGGGCAACCTTGAGATACTGTGAGGCAATCACCGTGGACTGACCGCCCTCGAAGGAGGCTGTTAGCAGGGCATCGCGCATGTCGCTGAGGAAGGCCGGGCGCTGGCGCAATGTGAGCTTGAAGGTTGCCTGACCCACGCCGCCGCTGGGTGCGCTGATCCGCAGAGCCGTCGGCTCGACGGTCAGTGTCGTACCACCGTCTAGGCGCACGGTACCCGACAGGTCGCCGTCGGCCGGGGCGGCCACGAGCACCTTGGCTTCTATCGTCTGGCCGACTCGCAGCCGCTCCGGGGGCAGCCAGATCCCCAAAGCGGCACTGGCGCCGCCAAGGCAGTAACTGGTCATGGGCGGCTGAGGATAGCCCATGGCAAGATGGGCCACATCCGCGCGGTAAATAGAATCTTGCATCAAGCACGCGCGGCGGTCAGTAGCCGGAATAGTCGTCGTGTAAATGCGCAGTTCGCCTGGTACCGTCGTGATTATCTCCTCACGCCAGTCCCCGAGGACGTCGGCCCAGGCGATTTGGCTGCCCTGCACCTGGTCCGTGTGGGTCTTGCCCAGGTAGTCCAAGACACGCCCGCCCAATACCAGTTCACGCTGAGGGTCGGCGTCCCAGTACACCGCGCGGGGGCTTAGGCCCACGTCCCAAGTTCTCTCGTCGGCCAACAACTCGCCCTTGGCCGAGTGCAGCCAGCGCCTGGGCTTCTCCTTGGGCATCTCGCTCTCGCCGCTGTAGCACTCCATGCCGAGGTGCAGGGGATCAAAGTCCGAGCAGAGCCCGGACCCGTGAACGTGCCACGTGCGCTCATTGATACCCCAGAGAATCTCGCCTGTCTTAGCGTCCACCAGGCAGACGCTGTTGGCCAGATGGCCGGGCTCGATACCGTAGTAGATCTCGAGGCCTGGGCGCGAAGGGTCGATGTCACCCAGGTAGCAGTGGTCCGGATGGCCCAGGCCGGTGGACCACAGGCCGTCGCCATTGTCATCTATCACACAGGAGCCGAGTACTACCTCGTCCTTGCCGTCGCCGTCCACATCCCCACAGTGCATGAAGTGAGCGCCCTGACCACGGTAGGGTGGCCGCTCGTCGCGTCCATCCCAACTCCATAGCTTCTCGAGCTTGCCGGCGTGGTACTGATAGGCCTCGAGCTTCATCGTCGTGTAGGTGCCGCGGGCCACCAAGAGACACGGCGTTTTGCCGTCCAGGAAGGCGACGCCGAGCTGGTTGCGCGACGCATAGTTGTAGCCGTTGGCGCCGCTGAAACCCTCGCGCGAGGGCCACGGCACGCGAGCTTTTTCCTCGCCTGTCATCCCATCCCAGAGGGATAGGTACTCCGGCCCGCCCGTCACGCGCCCGTCGGGGTCGCGCGGATCGCCCTCGCCGGTCTTGGCGGCCACCTCGGCCTTGCCGTCGCCGTCCAAGTCGTAGACCAGGTAAGGCGAATACCAGATACCCCGCTCGATGGCCCAACCCAGGTCCTTGCGCCACAGGAACGTGCCGTCGCTAAGATAAGCCTCGATCTTGTACGTATCGGGGCTTCGCGTCCAGTATGCATGGTAGGGATCGATGTTGTCGCTGGGCTGCTTGATGACAAAGTCATACCGTCCGTCGCCATTCAGGTCGCCAATGCCCACTTTCTGTGCGGTATACTCACCCTGCAGCTTGATCGACAGGTAGGGCTTGACCTCGGGGTTCGGTGGTAATACGAAGGCATCCGACGCCTCTAGCTCCTTGCCGTGCACTACGGGCCGCACCCAGTAGTGGCTCTCCATCCGGAAGGTGGGCGCTTCGTCGACGAAGTCCGTCGTCGCAGCAATCGGGACGGCGTTGAGCTTCACCGGCCTTCCGCGCCCGGTCGCCCGGTAGACGTTGAAGGCCACGTTCCCAGGGTCAGTCCGTAGCAGTCGCCAGCTCACATAGACTCGCCCGCCCTCCACTGGCAGCGCCACCACACCGCGGCCGAGACGCTCGTTGACACGTTCCTTCGCCCAACCCTTCACCTTGGGCTTGGGCGGCGCCTTCGGCGAGGCCTTGCCCTCGCGGATAGACACGTCATCCACCCACACGCGGCTCTTGCCCCCACCGACGAGGCGCACGTAGATCTGGTCGCAGCCCTCGGGGATAAAGGCCGTCGCTTCGACCCTAGTCCAGTCACGCGTGCCATAGAGGCCATCGGCGCCAAGGGACCAATTCATCGTCTGGCCCTTCGAAAGCCCGACGATTGCCAGCTCCGCACCCTCGGTCTCGTGGCACTTCATCCAGGCCGAGGCCGTCCAGACCTGGCCGGGCTTCACGTCCAGCAGGCCTTGGTTGCTGAAGGCCCAGTCACGCTCACCGTCGTAGGAAATCAAGACGCAACGCTTGCCCGACTTGGCGCCATCAGAGAACTGCGGGCCTGGCAAATTATCGCGCGAGAACCACTTCCACCCGCTGCCGGGCATGTCGTCGCCCACCTCGAAGTCGCCGTTGGCAACCCCCATCTTGGCCGGCATGGTGGGCGTCAGGTAGACGCAGTCATAGTAACACGATCCAGGGTTGGCAAGGTCAGCGTAGCGGTCGTCCACCCAGAACTCGAACCTGCCATCAGTTATCTCGAACTGGCCCACACGCCCGCCGCTGTCCGATAGCCTCCGCCATACCTTGCCGTCAAGCGATATGGCCAGCCCACGACCGTATTTGATGCTGACGTCCCAGAAGCCCTCGGGAATACCTGTGATGACCGTGTGGAGCACAGGCGCGCCGTCCTCAGGCTTTTCGCGGTCGCGCTCGACCACGGCCGACTGCAGGACCACACCGCCGGACCATTTCTTGTTGGCGTCCGTATCCGTGCTCCACAGATTCCATTTGCCGTCGGGCTTGATGTTCTCGCCCCAGGCGTCCCTGGGTGTAGAGCACTCCTCCGCCTCGAAGATGAGTGTCTGCTGGGCCCAAACGCAGGTCGCTAGTAGGACTAATAAGAGGATCACCACCGCGCGCATGGTGTCGCTACCTCCTCGGAGATCCCTTAGCGGCGCGAGCACTTGGAGGTGGGGCCTTCGAGGCCGCACTTGGGGCACAAGTCCTCAAGCACACACTCGGCGCAGTTGGGTTTGCGCGCCGTGCACACATATCGGCCATGCAGCACAAGGCTGTGGCTCAGCTCAATCCACTTGTCCCGGGGGAACAGGTCCATGAGCTGATGTTCGATCTTGTCGGGGTTCTTTTCGGTCATTGGCACTAACCCGAGCCGCTGGGAGACACGGCGGACGTGGGTGTCAACCACAATGCCACTGGGCACCCCAAAGGCGGCCGTAAGTACCACGTTGGCTGTCTTCCGCTGCACGCCGGGGAGTCGCAGCAGGTCGTCCATGTTGTCAGGGACGCGGCCACCAAACTCCTCAACAAGCATCCGCGCCGCCCCGAGAATTGCCTTAGTCTTGTTACGAAAGAAGCCAGTGGAGCGGATCTCTTTCTCGAACTCGGTAGGGTTAGCCGCGGCGTAGTCTTCGACGGTGCGGTACTTGCGCGTCAGCTCCTGCATGACCTGGTTGACGCGCGCGTCGGTGCACTGGGCCGAGAGTATGGTGGCGACGAGAAGCTCGAAGGGGTTGGACCATCGCAGCTCCGTCGTGGCGCCAGGAAACTTCTCGGCGAGGCGCCGGGCTATCTCCTGTGCTCGCTCTCGCATTGCCTTTTTGCTTTCACGCGGCATGGCAACCACCCTACTTCCCCTACGAGTGAGGGCGGACGCCGATGGGGCACAGCGCGCAGGCTCAAGTAGCCAGCGCAGATATGCTCGATGCTACTACTTCCCCATCGCCCGCAGGTTGTCGAGGCAAACCTTCACGCATTCCAGCGGCGGGTAGGCGTAGCTCTCCTGCTCCACGATGTACCATTCCGTCCCCCCCACCGTCTCGCACAGGTCGAAGATCTCCGCCCACGGGCAGTCGCCCTCGCCGATGACCGCCTTGTCATTGGTCGCCGAGTACTCCTTCAGGTGCACCGTCAGTGCCCGGCCCGGGTACTTGCGCAGGTAGTGCACTGGGTCGCCGTTGCCATGCATCATGTTGCCTGTGTCAACCTGCATGACGACCTCGGGCACCGTATTGTCGAAGAACACGTCCCACGGAATCTCGCCGTCCTTGGGCTGGAACTCAGTATGGTGGTTGTGATAGCCCACATAGAAACCGTGCGGGCGCACCTTGGCTGAGATCTCGTTGAAGACCTCCGCCGTCCGGCGCCACGCCGCTATGCTCTCCGTGTACTCCCCTGGCAGGCCCGGTACGATGAGGAACTTGTTGCCGATGATCCTGTGGAACTCCATCGTCTTCTCTAGCTCATCGCCCAGCAGCGTCTGGATGGCCGTGTGACAGCCCGCTGCCTTCAGGCCGCAGTCATCGAGCAGCTTGCGCAGGTCCGCCGCCGACCAGTCATAGTAACCCGCAAAGTCCACGCCCTCGTAGCCCATCTCGGCCACAGCCCGCACCGTACCCGCGAAGTCTTTGGCGCAGTCCTCGCGCACCGAGTAAAGCTGCAATGCTATCGGTATCCGTGCCATTGTCGCCTGGCTCCTTTCGCGTAATTAGCACCCCGGCGCTGCCCGGGGCTCGCTCGCGGTGATCTCCTGGATACACACCAGGGGTTTATTCGCCTTCGCCACGTCCTGCCCTGCCGGCACCCACCTCGAAGTGAGCAAACCGACTCACAGGTAGGCGAAGGTCGCGTCCGTGCACACGTGATGGACCTGGAGGCCCAGTTCCTCGCGCAGAAACTCAGCCATTGTGCCCATGCCGGGTTCCTCGCTCTCTGCGTGGCCCAACAGAATCATGCCGAAGCCTGCGTCCTCGCAGAAGCGCACGACCTGCCACTCCGAGCACTCGCCGCCGATGAGACAGTCCGCGCCCTGTTCCATAGCCCGCCCCACAGTACCCAGACCCCCGAAGGCTCCCACAGCCAGCGCCACCTTGGATACTACGCGGCTCAAATCGCCCACAGTGCGCAGCCCGGCCAGCCGACAGCGTACCTTGGCATACCGCGCGACCTCACCCAGTGGCACAGCCTGGACCTGGTACACTGGCACTTGACCCAGTTCACTGATGCGATTGCCCCAGTTCAGCGTGCGGGCCAGGGCCGCTGTAATGCCCCACTCCGGGTAGCTATCCCACAGGTCGTGGATGCGGATCACCGCCGCGCCGTGCTCGTCCAGCAAACGCTGCTTGGCCTCGAAGGGCGTGCCGTTGTCGGCCGCAATCTCGTACTCGGTCCTGTCGGAGCGCACATCGTCCCAGTAGAAGGTCGGTTCGTGGGTGACGATGACGTTGCAGCCTGCCGCCGCAGCACGGCGGACGACAGACAGGGTAGCCATCCACGTCGTGGCGACGGCCTGCACCTTGGTATCGGGATCGCCCCACTTGAGCCCATCGCGACCGCCGGGTTGCCGCTTGCTCGGGTCTAACTCCGCGAAGAACGCATCCAGCTCTCGGACAGTCATCCTCATGGCCTCCCTCGGTGTCGGGGAATCATCGTACGATTGTGGCTGTGTACCAGTCGAGAAAGCCCTTGGCGTCCACCTCCACCGCCGCCATCACGTTCGCCTCGCCCGGTTCCACCAGCGTACGTCCGTCGTCTGCAATCTCCACCCGCAGCGGCTTCATTCTGCAGAACTGGCGCTCGACGCATGACAGGGCCAGCGGGTCATGCAGCGTGGGCACGCCATGCCCCCACAACGCCGTCAGCTCCATCAGCGCCCGCGTGCAGGGCTTGTCCGCCGCCTCCAGACGCTTCATCCACGGTTCCTCGAGCCGCACTTGCAGCGTCACATCCAATCCCACCATCACCAACTCCGCGCCCGACTGGAAGACTCTACGCGCTGCTGCCGGGTCGCAACGAATATTCCATTCCGCCTGCGGGAAGTCGGGCCTGGCAGACGGGTCCACCAGGCCGCCCATCAACACGATGCGCTTAAACCTGCGGCCTAACTCTGGATCCAGCTCTAACGCCCGGCCCACGTTGCTCAACGGCCCTATTGGCACCAGCGTGAGCTCGCCCGGCCTCTCCCTTGCCAGTCGCACCAGAGCCTCCGGCGCAGTCTCCGACGGGGCCTCGTAGGTATGACCGGCCGCCCAGTTGAGCTGTCCGTTCTCGCCCTCTCTGTCGTCCGCCGCGTAGACCGGAACCTCGCCACGGCCCAGTATCCCCAGCAGCTTGCTTGCTAATCGCGCCCGTGACAGCGTCGGGCCAAAGGCGCACGTCACAGCCACCAGGTCCACGGCTTCCCACTTCGCCGCTAGTACCAACGCGTAGGCATCGTCCACGTCGTCACCGATATCAGTGTCCAAGATGATGGGTATCGCTTTGCTCATTCGCTTTTCCTCCAGCCTACTAGAGTCGAGACCAGCACAAAGGCCAAGAATTGGGTCAGTACTATGGTGGCGCCGCTAGGCAGCGACGCGTAGTGCGACAAGACCAGTCCGGCGATTGCCGAGCCCACACCCAGGACCAGCGACAGGGCAAGCATGCCGTTGAAGCTACGGGCCAGCAAGCGGGCCGTGGCGCCCGGAATCACCAGGAAAGCACTAACCAGCACTAGCCCCACCACTTTCACAGAGACCACGATGGTTAGTGCCAGCAGCACCAGCAGCAGGTAGTGTAGAAAGCCCGTAGGCAGGCCGCTAACCGCCGCCATGTGCTCGTCGAAGGTATAGTACAGCAACTCCTTGTAGAAGACAGCGAGCAGCAGGAACACTACAGCGCTGAGGATCACCATGACGATTACGTCGGTGCGCGTGACGGCTAGAATGCTGCCGAACAGGTAGGTGATCACGTCGGCGGCGTACGTCTCGCGCAGGGCAACAAGGACTATGCCCAAAGCCATGGCCGCCGCGAAGAAGATGCCGATGGCGCTGTCAGCGGACACCAGCCCGCGCTTGCTTACCAGGCCGATGAGCAGCGCCACACCGACGCAGAAAAGGGCTGTGGTGAGATCGATGCCCAGGTCCGCCCAAGCTGTCGGCGCTTGGAAGAGATAGAGCCCCAGGGCCACTCCCCCGAAGGCCGCGTGCGAGATGCCCTGACCGATGAAGGCCATCCTGCGGAGGACCATGTACACCGAAAGCGCAGAGCACACCGCCCCCACCAGCACGCCCGCCAGCAGCGCCTGTTGCATGAACTGGAAGCTCGCCAAGGCCTCCAGGAAACCCACACGCTCGGTCATGAACAGCCTTCTTCTGGGCCGTCTGGGCGCTCGCGGCTGCGGTCGTGCTCGCCGCCGGCCAGGCGTCGGCCAAAGGCCAGGAATTCGTCCAATTCGCAGCTTACAGCGTCGCGAATCTCTTCGGGTGTCACACGGTCGGCACGCTCGTGCCAGTGTATGGTGCGACACAGACATGCTAGCCGGTCGGCGTAGTGGCCGATCTGGGGCAGGTCATGAGTAACCATGATAATGGTCAGTCCCAGGACGTCGCGGAGCCTCAGCAGCATCTCGAAGAAGGACTCCTGACCACCCACATCCACGCCTGCAGTCGGTTCGTCCAGTAGTAGTAGGCGCGGATCCCCAACCAGCGCGCGGGCGATGAGCACTCGCTGCTGCTGGCCCACCGAGAGTTTAGCCATGGGGCGCGTTGCGTACTCAGCCATGCCGACCTGATCGAGGGTCGCCAGTGCCTTCTCCCGCGCCCAGCGACCGACGCGGCGGCCCAGGCCGATGTGCGCGAACAAGCCCATCACCACTACCTCCGCCACTGTCACCGGGAAGCCGCGGTCGAGTTCGCTGCGCTGCTCCATGTAACCCACGGCAGAACGCTTCTTACCCAGCCGCGTGGCAGGCGTCCCAAAGACCAGTACACGGCCGCGTGTCGGCGTGAGCTCACCCAGGATCAGCCGCAGTAGCGTGGTCTTGCCGCCGCCGTTGGGGCCGATGACGCCCAAAATCACCCCGGGCGGCACTTGCAAGTTGACGTCTTGTAGCACCATGTTGCCGTTTTGCCAGGCGAAGTCGAGATGCTCGACCTCCACGATCGGGGCCTGGTTCTCGTCGCAGCGCGGAAAAGGCTTGGCGGTTAGGTTTCCCTTATCATCCAATTAGATCGCCACCTACCTCCCGGGTCCCTTGGCCGGATCGGAGGCCGACAGCGCATTGACAATCTGTGCGATATTGAATCGCATGAGACCCAAGTAGGTGTTTCGCTGCGGGTCACTGGCATCGCCGATCGGGTCCAGCACCCAAACCCGACCGCCGACTTCCCTTGCCAAGGCCTCCGCGGCTCTTTCCGATAGCTGAGGCTCCGCGAAGACGGACTTGAGGCCCACCGACTTCATAGTCCCCAGCAAGTCGGCGATGTGGCGCGAGCTAGGCTCGCGACCCGGCTGCTCCTCGATCACACCAATCACCTCTATGCCCAGCCGCCGGAAGAGGTAGCCAAAGGCTGCGTGCGAGGTGACGGCCTGCCGTACTCGCACTCTCTGCATAGCTGCCTTACCCTCGCGCAGCAGCTCCTCTATCTTTGCCGCGTAGTCCTCGGCGGCCTGTGAGTATTCCTCGGCGTGGGCCAGATCGAGCGTGCCCAGCCATCTTCCCACTTCCCGCACCATCCGCGCCGCCAGAATCGGGTCAAGCCAAACGTGCGGATCGTCTTTGAGCAGTTGCGACTTGTCGAGGGTGGCGCCCAGCTCCAGCAGCCTAGGCGCCTCGGCACCTGTGGCCTGGGCGAGGTCCTGTAGCCAGGTCTCCAGACCTAGGCCGATTGACACCATCCCCGTCGCGCGGGCCAGCAGCAGGCTGTCCTGCGGTGTGGGCTCATAGGTATGGGGGCTGCTGCCGGGCTTCAGCAAAGCCTGAGCAATCACATGAGGACCGCCGATCTGATGCACCCAGTCGGCTAAGGGATAAATGGTTGTGACGATTAGCATCGGCCTACTTTGCGCCGAGCCACTCGAAGGGACCACTGAGGCAGATCGGCCGGGTCTTGTCGACGTCAGACAACCGCCCAAGGCCACGAGTACGACAAGGAAAAGAACAGGAAACGTCCTCCTGTTCGGTGGCAACGTGCGAGTCACCCCCTCGGGAAGCGAGGCGCATTTTAGCTCAGTCGACTAAAGGCAACAAGCCACGCCCATCCAACGAGAGTGTGCAGTTCCCGCAGGATAGACTTGGCTAGATGGCCGAGGCGGCCGGTGGCCGTAGCTGCCGCGCAGGCAGGGGCGCGCAGGTGGCTGGTTTCCCGGAAGTGGGCAAAGACTCTGCGCCGGGGCCCTAGCTGGGCGTCGGCTGTCCTGTGATCCCTGCCCTGGGCCCTCGCGACGGCCTCCTGGCAACCAACGATTCATCCTGAGTAAACCGAACACGCCTCCATCCAACCTCCGACCCCTGCCGGTGCCGCCGCCCTGTGCCTTGCCAAGGGAATCCGCGCACAGCCAAAGCTTTGCCCTGGGCGTCCTCACTGCTGGAGTGTAGCCACTCGCCCTGGAGGAAACGGTGAGTGCCCGAGTTTCGGGTCTTGCGTAACATCATCACCACTGCGCCAGCCAAGACCTCGGGGCCGCCGCGTTCGACTTACATCCAAGGCTATTGTACACTGGGCGCCGCGGGCGGGGAGAGCGTGCTGAGCTTGGGGCAACGGCGCTTGTGCGCCATCTATTTGACTGATTGCGGCACGACAATTCGAAAGGAGTATGTCAGGTGCTTGTGCGTGTTCTCGGTTCGTCAGCAGCGGAAGGGTTCCCCGGGCTATTTTGTGTATGCCCAGTGTGCCAGAAGGCGCGGGCCAAAGGTGGGAAAGATATCCGCCGCCGCAGCGCTTATCTGCTCGGCGATACGGTGATGGTGGACTGGGGACCCGACGCCTACCACAGCATGATCGCACTCAACGTGGACTACGCTCCGCTTCGCCATCTGCTGGTCAGCCACAGTCATCAGGACCACTGGATGCCCGAGGACCTTGCCTTCCGCCGCAAGGGCTTCTCGGTCATCCCAGAGAACAGCGTGCTAACCGTCCACGGCAACCAGGCTGTGGGTGACAAGCTGAAGACCGTTCTGGACGACCTGGACGTCGTCGCGCTGAGTTACCGGCGTGCTGTCGCCTTCGAGGAAAGGGACCTAGGCGACGGTCTGGTGGGCATTCCCTTGCCAGCGAATCATGCCCCTGACGAGGAAGCCTTCAACTGGCTGGTGCGGACGCCGGAGGGAAGCGTGCTCTTTGGCAACGACACGGGCTGGTATCCGGCCGAGAGTTGGGATTTCCTGGCAGGCGAGAGCCTGAGGGTCGTATTCATGGACTCAACATCGGGTTCGATACCTGCGCGCGACCACCACATGGGTTGCGTAGTGGTCGTTGAAGTGCGCGACATGATGTGCAAGATGGGGATTCTAGCCCCTGGCGCGCGGTTCATTTCGAACCACTTCTCGCACAACGGCGGGATGCTCCACTCCGATCTATACGACTTCTATGCGCCGCACGGGATTGAGGTAGCCTACGATGGCATGGAGGTTGCGCTCTGATTCCGGCGCGAGGCGAGAACTTGCACAGAAGGGCGCCCGCTATGATGCGCCTTCATCAACACCTGCTTGACATAATCATCATTCAGTATGTGGTACGGAGCTAGCATGCCCTTCAGGCCCCACCACGACCATGCGGCACACTCGGTGGTGGAATCCCTCATCGTCGATCCCGACGTCTCGATCGAGTTTGCCGTGGGAACCG
>JAKORR010000048.1 GCA_029777735.1 Armatimonadota bacterium
GCCATCGGCCTGCCGGCGGATCGGTGGGGCCGGCCCAAGTGGAGTGAGACGGAAAAGGACCTGCTGGGTGATGGCCTCACCAAGGTGGCGCCGTGGCCTATTGACGTAGTTGACACCTACCGGCCCAGCGTGGACAAACTCAAAATGCTTTGCAGGGTCGAGAAGGCCCGGCATCCTGATTTGGCACTAATCGTTGTGGATTACCTGCAGGAGATGGCGATTGGCGTTAGCAGAGGCCAGAACCTTGCAACAGCAATCGGAGACGTAGTGAGCGAGCTGCGGGCCCTCGCCGGCGAATTGGACGTGGCGCTCATCCTCGTCTCCCAACTAAGCCGCCACGTGGAGATGCGAGATAATAAGCGGCCCATGATGGCCGACTTGAGGGACTCAGGACGCCTCGAAGAGGTGGCCGATACGATTCTGTTTCTGTACCGGCCTGGTTATTACACCACTTTGGGGTCGGAGGTCTTGGACAACGTCACGGAGATCAATATCGCCAAGAACCGCCAGGGCGGCGGCGCTGGCAAGACGGCGCTGGCCAGCTTTGACAGGGCGATTATGCGGTTTGAAGACCTTGACGATGCCACGCAGGCGCAGTACCTGGAGAGGCTGGAGGCCGTCGAGAAGAGGAGGGGGCGCGGGTGAGGCGGTGCAAACACCTGCTGACGAGCGTTGAACCCAACTACACGACGACGTTGTATTGCAAGGTGCTGAATACCGAGGTGCAGCTGTGGGAATTGGCCCGCTTGTGCGGTAGGTGCTTGTACTTTGAGCCAGCAGAGCAGCCGGTCCAACCATGATGCAAGGGGGGGCGACGACTATGGCAATGCACAAACACGACGAGGACAAGCCGCAACTGCACCTTGTGCCGCCCAGCCTCATCGAGGCGGTCGGAGTAATCAGGACCTACGGGACGAAGAAATATGGCGACCCGGAGGGCTGGCGCCAGGTGGAACCGGAACGGTACGTGTCGGCACTGATGCGCCACTTATGCGCAGTCTTGCGAGACCCCCATAGTTGCGATGCGGAGAGTGGGTATCCGCATCTGTGGCACTTGGCTTGTAATGTCGCATTCTTGATCGAGATGGTTACGCCGCATCCTTGCGAGGAGGGATTTTGATGGCTGAACTCATCTATCTTGCTAGTCCGTATTCGCACCCTGATAGGGCGGTGCGCAAGTGGCGCTAC
>JAKORR010000500.1 GCA_029777735.1 Armatimonadota bacterium
CCCGCCTGAGTGTGGGTATCTGAAATACTACAGACAAGCCTTAGTGCCCTCGGGCACAACATGGCAAGGATGGGAAGGCTATGCCCCTCGAGGACAAGCAAGCCGCTCGGATGGCAGAGCGGGAAGTTCACAAAGTCGCCATCGACCCAAGCCTTGTGACGGTGACGGTCATCAACGATGTCGTGTACGTCGGCGGCCGCGTGCGCCGTCTGCGAACCCCTGAAGGCCGTGGCCTGGACCTCAAGAAGGCCATGGCAGACCTCGAAGAGCGACTGCGCCGTCTGCCGGGCATCAGGGACGTCGTGATCGACGCCACGCTTGACTTGTGAGTGGCTTAGGTTCCGAAGCCCGACGAGGGGAGCCGCGGCGTCTATCTCTCCCTGGTGGGGAGGCCCTGTGCGCGTAAAGGTCTGCGGCTTGACCCTTGTTCGTGACCTGCGCCTTGCCGAGGCGGCGGGTGCGGAGTACGTGGGTATAATCGTCGAAGCGAACTCGCCCCGGGCCCTTGGCGCACAGGCCGCAAGCCTCCTGGCACGGGCCGCGAAGGCAAAGCCCGTCTACGTCACCGTCGACCTGGAAGAGGACCGCTTGGTGGCACTGGCAGAGCTCAGGGCCCCGGCGGCGGTTCAGCTCCACGGCGTCGAGACGCCGGACCAGATTGAGGGACTGCGCCAAAGACTGCCTGGCGGTATCGAGCTGTGGAAGGCTGTTTCGCTGCCTGTGGGTGCTGGACCGAAGGAGATCCAGACTGCTCTTGCCCTGGCGGCTGGTGCGGCTCAGGCTGGCGCAGCCCGCGTGGTGCTTGACACTAGAGTCGGCGGGCGTAGTAGCGGTAGTACCAGCGTCAGGCTCGCACTTGACGTCGCGCGTGAGTTTGTGAGTGGCTGTCCGGTGCCCTGCGCGCTTGCCGGTGGCCTCTCGCCCGACGACCTCCAGGAAACTTGGGACTGGGTAGGGCCCTGGGCTCTGGATCTGTCGAGCAGGCTCGAACGGAGCCCCGGGGTCAAGGACCCAGCTAGGATGCGCAGGTTGGCGGAGGTCCTGACCAGCGGCGGGCGACCAGAGGCTGAGCGGCGGCCGGAGAGCGAACAGTCAGGGGCCCACGACGCAGGAGATGGCTAGATGCAACAACACGCGGAGAGAGTGATCATTGCGCCCTCCATGCTTTGTGCCGATTTTAGGTGCCTGGCCGAGGACATCCGCCGACTGGAGGCGGCGGGGGCAGACTGGCTGCACTTCGACGTGATGGACGGGCAGTTCGTCGAGAATCTGACCTATGGGCCGATCATCGTGGAGGCGGCACGCCCGCTGACTGAGCTCTTCTTCGACGCCCATCTGATGATCGAAAAGCCGCTGCGCCAGATCGAGAAGTTTGCTCGCGCCGGGGCGCAGCTCATCTGCGTCCACGAGGAAACGGTTGACGATCTGAGGGCAGCCCTGGAGGCCATCCATGACCTGGGCCTCAAGGCCGGTGTAGCCCTTAACCCAGACACGCAGGTCTCTGCCCTGGCGCCGGGCCTTGAAGTCTGCGATGTTGTTATGCTAATGTCCGTGTTCCCAGGACGTGCGGGCCAGGCCTTCATCCTGGAGACCCACGAGCGTCTTCGCGAGCTTGTCGACATGATCCAGGCCGTGGGGCGCCAAATACTCATCGAAGTCGATGGGGGAGTGACCCCGCCAATCGCGCGGGAGCTGTGGAAGCTTGGGGCCGGAGCCTTCGTATCTGGGAGTTACTTCTTTAAGCACCCTGGGGGCTACGCCGGAGCGGTCCAGGAGTTTCGCGACGCCTGCTACTAATAACCCCCCTCCTCCACCACATCCCCAGGTTGGGTGCGAGCCGGAGAGCATCTTCAAGTCTAGGCCCAGGAGAACGGATAGGCTGTGATTCTCTCACCACCCCGATCTCTTCAACGGGCTAGCGTTGGTATATTGATGCTCCTCTACCCTTGTCGTCACAATAGGAGCGCAGAGGGGCTTTAGCTACTCGGGGTCGGCAACCTGAATTCCGGCGGCCTTGGCCCTATACCGCCACACATATACTGTCACCAGAACAGCACAAAAGCCCAGGGCGCACAGCAGAGCCTGGTGGGAATACTTCATAATCAACTCGCGCTCGGCGCCAATGAAGTAGCCAATGTAGCTGAGTACCGTCGTCCACAGTCCCGCGCCAAGTATGGTGTAGATTGTGAAGCGCAGGTGATCCATGCGGGCTAATCCGGCCGGGATGGAGATGAGGTGGCGTGCCACGGGAATCAGGCGGCAGACGAAGACCGAGATCTCGCCGTGCTCTTCGAAATACCGCTCAATTCTCTCAAGCTTGTGGGGCGTAATGAAGACATAGCGACCGTATCTGAGGATAAGCGGGCGCCCCAGGTGCTGGGATATGAAATAGTTCACATAGGAGCCGATGAGGCTACCCATCGTCCCGAGGAGGATCACGACAAACAGGTCCATCTTACCTTGGTGAGCAAGGTAGCCGGCCGGCGCCATGACCAGCTCGCTAGGCACTGGGATAATCGAACTCTCCATCGCCATGAGGATGACGATACCCGGGTAGCCGAGAGCTCCGATTGTCGTCACCAACCAGTTGAGTACTTCGTGCATGAGTGAGTTTCCTTGTCGATGAGGGCTGATCGGTCTGGCGGCCGCCGGCTGACGCAATCCCGTGCTCCCCCAGGCCCCTCGGCCACGTAAGCCCCGCGCCTAAGCCTCGGGTGCAAGCTGAAGTGTAAGGCTGCTGAAACTTGTGGGGCTATCGCCCGTGACGGCTACTTCCAGCACACCCCACTCCCCACGACTGGACACTTGCGTCCCCCAGCGAGGCGGTTCTGTCTCTTCCGTCTGTACCGGCTGCCAGCGTGCGGTTACGGCGCCTCCGTTATTGGCTATGACCCGCCATGCTCCACCTGGCAGGAAGCATTTCGTGCGCCAAGGCTTCTCCCGGCTCGCAGTCACCGACGCGTTGTCAAAGGGCAGCCACGTATCGGGAGGCCCCTCGTCGCACCACCCTGCAGAGGCGTTGAAGACGATCTTGCCCCTGCCCTCCTCAAGCCAGGTCGAATAGCGGGCGATGAGCGCCGCCAGAGAACCGGACTCAGCTCCCAGCACGATGCGCAGTGCCGAGCTGCCGTGAGCCGCTTGGACCCACAGTAGCAGCCCACAGGCCATGCGGGCCGCTTCGGCTGAGGTCGCATCGGACGGATAAGGTCCCTGAATCTGCCACGTCCGTACGCTCGCCGCAACGCTCTTTGCCATGAGTTGAGCGAGGTCCACAGAGCCTGCCGGCCAGAGCCCACTGATCCACTGCTGGGCGGCGGGGGTGGTCCACGCTTGACCTGTTGCCTGCTCGGCCTCGTAGGCCAGCGCAGCCAAAAGCCACGCCTCGCCAAAGGCTCCCGCCAGGGAGTCCTCTGGCTCGCGATAGCTTCCTAGAGTGGGAAAACGGGCGTGGGATAGCTCGTGCGCCAGCTCCCGTTCCCATTCTTCACCCGGGCGCAAGCCGCTAACCTGGTACAGATAGATGTCCTGGCCATCAGTCTCGCCCCCGGCCGGTCCGGCCTCGCACAGCCACACGCGCACGGGCCCCACGTCCTTAGTGGGCTTGGCGATTAGTCCCAGGTAAGCCTCGAAACGTGCAAGCATCCGGGCCAGGCTGGCGGCCAGCAGGCCGTAGTCTCTTCCCTCCCGGCTTAGCAGACTCGACGGGTAGTATACCTGGGAACACTGCCACAGGTATGGATCGCCAGGTACACCGACGAAGGTATAAATGACGCGATTGAACTCGCACACATCGCCCGTCGATACGCCGGGGGGTATCGTCTTCGAGATGGGCTGGCCTGTGGCTCGCATCTCGCCGGGGTACAAGACCGAGACG
Source organism: Armatimonadota bacterium (assembly GCA_029777735.1). Lineage (GTDB taxonomy): Bacteria > Armatimonadota > Zipacnadia > Zipacnadales > FEN-943 > JAKORR01. The sequence goes on from JAKORR010000500.1 coordinate 3,875, forward strand.
TTGCACGCCGCTACCACGTCTCTCCCGTCAGGGCGTCGTATGACAAAGCGCGCGAATTGCACGGGGAGAAGCGATAGCTGGTCGTTGAGCAGGCGAGTGGGAAACTGGCGACCGTAGAGGAGCCTGGCCAGACGGTCGGCGGCGTAGATGTTGCCCGGGGCTAGGGCCACGATCGCTGCGTATTGCTCCAGAGCGTCTTCGCCGCGCCCAAGTAACTCGTAGGCATAGCCGAGATTAGTTCGGAGGTCCGGGTCCATCGGGTGTTTTTTCACTTCTGCCTCGAGCAGATCGGCGGCCTGCTGAACCTCGCCGTCGGCGATAAGCTGACGGGATTGGCGCACCACGGCAGCCGGTGAGACCTCGGCAGCTTGTTCATCCGCGGCCCAGAGAGTTCCCAGGCAGGCGACAGCAAGTATCCCCAGCAGCGCGGTCGGGCTAGGTTTCATGAGCCCTCTCCGCCCCTTCATGACAGACAATGCGCTCTATGACCTCGGCGACCATCTCTTCGTCGGACGGGTCCACAACGGCCTCCACATGATAGATTCTGTTGGTCGGCTCGCATAGCCAGGCGGCACCGCGCAGGCAGTTAGGCCACTTCCGGCCCACAAGCCGGAGGGCCACGCTGCCCATGTGGGCTAGAGGCGCGGCGCTGATGCCGGACAGCGCCAAGGCTTGCTCATGGCCATGGACCTGCGACGGCGCGAGATCGACCCGGAACTGGCGCCAACTCTTCTGGTTCTTCTGGCGCAACCAACTCTTCAGGTCAGTGCCCTGCAATGCCATGCCGGCCATCCCCCAGCGCACCACGGCGAGCTTTTCGCGCCCTCGCTCAAAGTCAAGGCGTAGCAACCCGGTCAGGAGTTCCTGGCGGGCGAGCTGATAGTGGCTTGGTACCTGGCAACTGAACTCGTACAGCGACCACAGGGCCCAGTTGCCTGTCGGGTGGTCCTCGAAGGTGCTCAGCAGTTGCTCGGTCAGCGGCACTAGATCCTCCCCGACCGGCCCGAGAACCTGGATGAGCATCGTCCTGCCACAGTCACGGCAGTACCAGGCTGCGCCCAGGGCCTTCTGGTCACCGTGCCAGGCAAAGTAGTGCACGCTGCTGCGCTCCTTGGGCATCCGCAATCGCAGCTTGGGGTGCTCGTCTATTCTCACTTCCTTGCCCGCGTGCCCCTTTGAGAGGCTGCGCAAGTACCTGGACACGACCTTCTCCACATCCACGAACCCGCGGCTCGTTGCCCATTTAATCTCCAGGCGCGGCTGATCCGGCCCGTCTAGGCGTACATAGCCCTCCTCGCGGGCGCCCGTCAGCGATGCCGGTGTCCAGTCTCGGGGCACCCGCACCTGAAAGCCCTGCCAGCCAAAGGCCTGCCAATCCTTGGGTACTTCGATTTCCTTGCGAGGCTTTGGCATAGGCGAGAAGCACTCCAATTAGAAGTCGAAATCGATACGTCGGCGGCGAATATGTATATTATTCAACAGTCCGATCATCAGTAGCCCTGCTACCATGTGGCTGCCTCCATAGCTGAGGAAAGGCAGTGGCATGCCCTTCACCGGCATCAGGCCTAGAGTCATCCCCACGTTCACCAAGACATGTGTCATCAGCACGCCAGCCACGCCCGCCGCCAGCAGGCGGCCAAAGCCGTCACGTGCGATGTCCGCGATCACCATCGCCCGGTAAATCACGGCCCCCAACAGCAGCAGTGTCAGACACGCTCCGGCGAACCCTAGCTCCTCTGCGATCGCTGTGAAGATGAAGTCCGATTCCTGGTCCGGGATGAAGGAGAGCTGAGTCTGCGTACCGCGCATGTAGCCTTGCCCAAACAGATGCCCTGAGCCTACGGCGATGAGCGACTGGCGAACTTGCCAGCCGCCACCTCTGGGGTCGGCCTCGGGGTTGGCAAAGGCCATGAGCCGTGCCTTTTGGTGGGGCTTGATGACATCCGTCACCCAGGCCCCGGCGAAGAGCGTCGCGAGGACGCCAACCACCACCACCAGGTGCCCGGGTTTCGCTCCCCCAACGTAGGCGAGCACCAACCACGTGCCGATCAGCACCACCGGCGTGCCCATATCGGGCTGCAAGAAAGATAGGCCCATGGCCGGGACAAGGAAGGCGAAGCTGATGAGCGTCTTCGCCAACGAGCCGTTCTCCGCCCGCGCCTGAGTCCAGTAGCTGGCCAGCAGAATGACGGCTGCAACCTTGACTAACTCGGTTGGCTGGAAGTGAAGAGGTCCCAAGGACAGCCAGCGCTGGGCGCCTCGTACCTCGCCTCCCAGGAAGAGCACCGCCAGAAGCAGGAGCAGTGTTAGTCCGTATAGGGGCCAACCCAGCGTCTGGAGGCGAGCATAGTCGAACAGGGCCATCAACACCATCAGCAACAAGCCGACTCCCACGGCCGCCAACTGGATCACGTACCGCTTGGGCCCCACTCCTGCCTCGCCGTGCGTGCAGCTATAGATCATCATGACGCTGAGAATCGTGAGAGCCAAGGCAGCCGCAACGATAGCCCAGTCGGTCTTGGCGAGTAAAGCTCGCACCTCTTGTGCCTCCTGACAAAATAGCCGACTCAGCCCGCCTCCTCAGTTGAGATCAGCCCTCTCGGGTCTTGACGGCGTTGCCGCAGCGAACAGCCGCAGGCGGGCAAGGTCCTGCCTGAGAAGCCCAACTTCGGTCTCCAGACGCTCTCGTGCTCCAGGAATCTCGAGCAAACGCTGGCGCTCCAGCGTGCCTGTACCCAAGTGCGCCGCCACCATGTAGGATAGCCGCGCGGCGTCCTCGGGTATGCTAGGCGTCATGCCCGGCTGTCCCAGTAGGATAAGCAAAAGCTCCAGATGCTCCTCGAACAGCCGCCGTACGCGAGCCAGAAGCTCTTCCGACACCTCCTCCTCGCATGACTCGCCGAGCCCCGCATAGTCCACCTCGGCAACCGGGTAAGGCTCCTGCGTTACCATCGAGAGCACGCGGAACCTGTGCCGGCCAATACCTACTACGCGCCAGGAGCCGTCTTCCACTGGCCACGCGCGGGCGATGATGACCTCTGTGCCCACCGCATGAGGCACTGCCGGGCCCCCCACCTCGCGACCCTCTGCGATCAGTGCCGTGCCGAAGAACTGTGGCCCCCTGAGCACTTCTTCCAACATGCGTAAGTATCGTTCTTCATATACGCTGAGCACAAGCGGCATCCAAGGGTAGAGCACCGAGTTGAGGGGCATCAGTGGAATCCTCATGCTAGGCCCCTCCGGGAGGGCAGACGTCCGGCCAGACTCTCCGGCTGCCAGACACACTAGGCCCGGGATCTGCAGGGTCGCGGACCATCGTCGCCTTAGCGGTCCAAACCAGCACTTGAGAAGGCTTGCCAAGCACCGCAAATTCGTCTACTATAATGTATAGTTTATGCTCACTCAACCTGAAGACATCCTTGACCTGGCGCGCAACTGCGTCGTCTCTCTCTCTAC
>JAKORR010000501.1 GCA_029777735.1 Armatimonadota bacterium
CTAACCGCGAGCGCTCCATTACCGTGCTCGTGCGCGGCGGGCTCTACTTCTTAGACAGCCCCTTGATTCTCACGCCCGAGGATTCCGGCACGCGGGAGGCGCCGGTGGTTTATGCCGCCTACGGCGACGAGAAAGCAATCTTTAGCGGTGGTGTTCGTCTCAGTGGCTTCAAGGTTTTGCCTAACGGGCGCTGGCAGATCGAGATTCCGGAGGTGCGCAGCGGAGAGTGGCTCTTCTCGCAACTCTTTGTCAATGGACAGAGACGTTTCCGTCCGCGACTTCCCAAGGTCGGCTATTCCATAGTTACGGCCACGGTGACGCCGTCAGAGGCCGCCCAGGGCCGCGGGCATGACCGGTTTCAGTTTGCCGAGGGCGACATCAACCCGCAGTGGACTAATCTGGCGGACGTAGAGGCTCTCATCTTCCATCAGTGGGGCATGTCCAGGCTGCGGATAGGCTCCGTCGACGAGACGAACCGCGTCGTGACTCTGGCGACGCCCACCTGTGGCAACGATTGGTGGGCTGCCATGCCCAAGGGCCATCGCTACATCATGGAAAACGTGGCTGAGGCTCTTGAGACGCCTGGCGAGTGGTACCTAGACCGCAAAACGGGAGTGCTTACTTATCTGCCGCTACCGGGTGAGGACGCGGCCAAGGCTGAGGTCATCGCTCCACGCCTGGGCTATCTTGTCTCACTGCGCGGCGACCCGGCCATCGGCTTGGCGGTCGAGAATGTCATCTTCCGAGGTCTCACCTTCTGCCACACCAACTGGAACTTGCCTGAACAGGGCTATAGCTTCCCGCAGGCCGAGGCGGCTTTGGGCGCGGCGATCCGGGCTGTCGGTGCGCGGGACTGTGCCTTGGAGCGCTGCGTGATCGCCCATACGGGCGAGTACGCGGTTGAGTGGGGTACAGGCTGCCAGCGCAACCGTGTGGAGGGGTGCACCCTTGTCGACTTGGGTGCCGGGGGTGTCAAGATTGGCGAGCAGGGCTATCGTGAGGACGAGCGGGTAGCGGCCAGCCACCAGCTCGTGCGAGACAACCTCATCGCGCACGGGGGGCGGATGCACCCGGCAGCTGTGGGTGTGTGGATTGGGCACTCGCCGTACAACGTGGTGGCACACAACGACATCAACGACTTTTACTATACCGCCGTGTCGGTGGGTTGGCAGTGGAGCTACGCGCCTAGCCTGGCCCACCACAACATCATCGAGTACAACCACCTACACAATCTAGGTCAAGGCGTGCTCAGCGATATGGGAGGGATTTACACACTTGGCCCGTCGCCGGGCAGTGTCTTACGAGGCAACCGAATCCACGATGTCGACTGCTTCAGCTATGGTGGCTGGGGCATTTACTTCGACCAGGCTACGACAGAGATTCTGGCGGAGGGCAATATCTGCTACCGCTGTGAGACAGGGGGCTTTCATCAGCACTTCGGCCGCGACAACCGGGTGATCAACAACATCTTCGCCTTCGCAAAGTCGGGACAACTCATCCGCACGAGGGCTGAGGACCACCTGTCCTTTACCTTCGAGCGCAATATCGTCTACTGGAAGGAAGGGTCACTGCTTGGTGGCGACTGGTCGGGCAACAACTTCAGGATGGACCGCAACGTCTACTGGGACGCAAGCGGGGCACCGGTGACCTTCCTGGGGATGACCTTCGAGCAGTGGCAAGATAAGGGTCAGGACCAAAATTCTATCATAGCCGACCCGCTCTTTGTGGACCCAGAGAAGGATGACTTTAGCTTGCGGCCCGAGTCACCCGCTTTGAAGCTAGGGTTCGAGCCCACGGATCCGGTGAAGATCGGCCCTCAGCTGCCGCCGCTGCCGGCGGGGCTCGCCAGGCCCGTGCCCGCCGCCTACCCGCCACCGCCGCCGCCTCCTCCGCCGCAGCCTATCGACGACGGCTTCGAGCTGCAGAGGCCCGGCGACAAGCCCGCCGATGTGCAGCTCTTCGAGGAGAACGACCAGGCCGTGATTCGCGTCACCGACGAGCAAGCGGCCAGCGGCAAGCACAGCCTCAAGTTTGTGGACATCGCGGGTCAGAAGGTCAGCTATGCGCCACATATGGTCTATCGTGGTGGCTTCAATGAGGGAGTTCTTGAAGGCAGCTTCGACCTGAGAATAGGGCCAGGCATGGTGTTCTATCACGAATGGCGCGATTGGCCAGCGGGCGGTCAGTACATTGTCGGGCCCTCGATGCGCATCGCAGGTGATGGTTCGCTTACGGTCGGCGGTGCGGCCTTCGGGAAGGTGCCGCAGGACAAGTGGGTGCACTTCGAGATCGTCTGTGGCTTGGGCGAGCAGGCGAAGGGCACTTACCAGTTGACGGTGACTTGGGAGGGCCAGGGGGCACCGCTAGTTCTCACGGACCTGCCCTGCGCGCCCAAGTTTAAGGCTATCACGTGGTTCGGCTTTGTCGCCGACGGCACCGAGCCTGGTGTGGCCTATCTGGACAACGTCAAGCTCAAGCCGAGGGCTGAGTAGGGCCGCCGGTCGGCGGCTGAATCCAGAGGCAGGCAGTAGAGCAAGGCGATGAGGTGTCTGTCTTGGACTGAGAGGTGTGTGACGTGTTGCGAAGGCATGTCTTTTATGCGGTTATGTTGTCTGTTCAGGGGCTGCTGGGGCCTGCCGGAGTCCTAGCTCTCCAGGTCCAGGGCACGGTGTTCGTCGACGCCAACGGCAACGGCCAACGCGACGCCGACGAGCAGGGCCTGCAGGGTGTCATGGTCAGCGACGGTGTGACCGTCGTCGACACGGGCGCGGATGGCGCCTACACGATAGAAGCTGCTGGTGCCCCGGCGCTTGTCTGGGTCTCCCTGCCGCGCGACTACCAAGTCGTGGGGCGCTTCTGGCACTGGACCGACGGCAGCAAGCCCGCGGACTTCGCTCTGGCAGCATCGTCCCAGCCCGACGAGTTCAACCTCGTGCAGATAACGGATGCGCACGTTGGGCGCGGTGACGTCGTGCAGCAGTTCTGCCAGCGCCTCAACTCATTCCCCGTGCCGCTGGCCTTCGTGGTCAACACGGGGGACTTGGTGGGAGGAGTGGACGTGGTCCAACCGGAGGAGGCTCCCCGCCAATACGTTGCCTATATGGACGCCGTGAAGCCGCTAAAGCTGCCGCTGTTCAATCTGCCGGGCAACCACGAGCACGTTGGCTTCAACCACCCGACCGCCGACCGGGCTCATCCCTTCTTTGGCAAAGGGCTCTATCCGTTGATGCTCGGGCCAATGCACTATTCCTGGGACTGGGGGCCGGTGCACTTCGTCGGCCTGGATGGGACGCGGATCTCCTACCGCGAAGCCCTAGGCGATGAGCAACTGACCTGGCTGGCAGAGGACCTCAAGCGCCAGCCTGCCGAAAAGCCCATCGTGCTGTTTTGCCACCAGAGCCTGCTGCAGGTGAAGGACCGCCCTGCTATGATCGAGGTCCTCAAGGGGCGTCGTGTCCTGGGGGGCTTCTGTGGCCACCTGCACGCGACCTGGGAGAAGAATCAAGATGGATTCACGGTTTATCATACAGGCGCGCTGTCCGGTTCCTGGTGGAGCGGGCCTAACCCCGACGGCTCGCCACAGGGTTTCAGGCTAATACGGCTTGCGAAGGAGGGCTTAGAGACAGCCTTCTTCGGTCGGGAGGGCCCGTGGTCGATCAGCGTTCTCAAGCCTTCCACAAGCGATGTGCAAAAGGGCGTAGTGCCCGTGGAAGCTATCGTGCTCGATTTCGGCGAGGACGTTGTGCTGACAGCCACTTTAGCTGGTGAGCCGGTGCCGCTGAGACGCGGCGCACGGGCGGCTTTGTGGTCGACCTGGACCGGCAAGCTTGACACGACGGTTGTCCCGGACCAACTCGCCGAGCTTGTCTTCAAGGCCTCCGGCCAAGGCCAGGAGTCGACGATGAGCACTAGGTTCATCATCGATAACGGCAAGCGAACTGCGGCGACGGTGCGGGAGGATGCCGTCCTGAGGCTCCAAGTGC
>JAKORR010000049.1 GCA_029777735.1 Armatimonadota bacterium
ACGCTCATGCTTATATTCTATAGCTCTACTGGCTCTTTGTCAAGCCTCTCTGGAATATCACGCCATTCGAGGCATCTGCTGCTGGAGATAGCCCGCGTTTCTCGTCGCTACTGGGTGGCACCCTGAGGCGAGCGACCAGCGGGATCAAGCGGGATTAGCTAAGTGCCTCGATCTTCTCCAGATCGTGCCTGTGACCAACGACCCACATGGTGTCTTGGGCGAGGAACACGTATTCAGCAGTGGGGACCACGGTCTTCGCCGCGCCGCTTTCGGCGTCGGTTGTGTGCACCGCTACTACGGTGACGTTGTACTTGCGCCGCAGGTCAAGCTGGCCAAGACTCTTGCCCACAAAGGCTGGTGGCACGGTCATCTGCACGAACTCGAGATCCTCCTCGATGGGCACGTAGTCGCGTATGGTGGGTGATGCTAGGCTACGCACCAGGCGAATCGCCATCTCTCGCTCGGGATAGATAACCTCGTGTGCTCCGATCATCTCCAATATCCGCGCGTGCAGATCGGTGGATGCCCTGGCGACGATCTTTTTACAGCCGCCCTGGCTCAGCAGGCCCGTGACCAACACCGACGCTTCGATGTCGTCGCCGATGGCCACGATGACTGTGTCCATCTCGCTGGCGCCGATACTGGCCAGCACATCAGGCCGTGTCGCATCACCGCAGATGGCCGCGGTCACGCGGTCGCTGTTCTCCTCCACCGCCTCCCGGCTAACGTCCACCGCGATTACGTCGTGGCCTTGCTGGTATAGACCCTCGGCCACACGCGAACCGAACCTGCCGAGGCCAATGACCGCGAACTGAAGACGACGGTTCATCTGAGATCTTCCTTGGGCATTGTCTCTCTGGTCCCGCCGAGGTCTGGTCGCCGGCTTCAGCCGACCAACCTCAAATCCTCCCGGCGGGGCCTTTTGCGCGGGCCCGCTGCCGCGGACCGTAACTGCTACCCTACCATAACGTCCTCTTGGGCGTACTCGATCGCCGACGGCTTGGATGGAGCCACGGCCAGCGCCAGGGTCAGGGGTCCCACGCGACCCAGGTACATGAGTAAAGTAATGATGAGCCGGCCCACCGTCGAGAGCAGCGGCGTGATCCCCAGGCTCAGCCCTACTGTGCCAAGCGCCGAAAGCACCTCGTACAGCACCTTCGCCAAGTCCGATCGCTCTGTGGTGGCTAGAGTAAAGGTGGCTAGAAAGGCCGCTGAACCCATCATTGCCATGATCGCGAAGGCCCGATGGCGCGACATCTCGCCGATGGACCTGCGCATGGCGTTCACCCGCCTCTCGCCTCGGGCCATTCCGATGACTAGAAGGCTTAGTACCGCCAGCGTTGTGGTCTTGACGCCGCCGCCTGTGGAGCCTGGCGAGGCACCGATGAACATCAAGGCCATGGTTATCCACTGGCTCGCCAGTGAAAATTTGCTGGGAGCTACTGTGTCGAAGCCCGCGGTACGGGGCGTGATACTAGCAAAGGTAGCGGCTAAGAGCTTGCCCTGAGGAGCCAGGTTGCCGAAGGCTGCGTCCCACTCCAGGACCACAAAGAGGGCAATGCCGGCCACGATCAAGAGCGCGGTGGTAAGGAGAGCCAGCCGACTGTGCAACGTCAACTGAACACGCCGCCCCAGTCGGCGGGAGCGCAGACAGTGGGCCAGATCCAGGACCACCGGGAAGCCGATCCCTCCCACGACTATCAGGACGCACACCGTGAGGCTTACGATCGGGTCCGCAGCCCAATCCTCCAGGTTGTTGCTGAACACGCTGAAGCCCGCGTTGCAGAAAGCCGAGATCGCGTGAAAGACGCCCTCATAAAGCGAGCGTGCCACTCCGTGGCCTGCAAGTATCCATCGATAGGCTAGGAGCAAGGCTCCAACGCTCTCGCACAGGAACGTAAAGCCCACGATGAGCCGAACCACCCGCGCGACATCACTGGCGCCGGGCGCCACCGTGTCCTGCACAACTAGCCGCTCGATGATGGTACTGCGTCGTTGGCTAAACATGCGTAGCACGCTGGCCATCGTCATTGTGCCCAGCCCGCCTATCTGGATCAGCAACAGGATCACGAGCTGGCCGAACAAGCTCCAGTCGCGAGGCGTATCGCGCACTATCAACCCGGTTACGCAACTGGCTGAGGCAGCCGTGAACAGGGCATCCACAGGCCGTGCCGACCTGCTCTCCGGACTCGAGGCGACCGGAAGGCTTAGGAGGATCGCTCCGGCTACAATCAGCAGGCCGAAGCTGATAACCACAGCTGAGGCCGCTGGCACAGGCAGCCGCAGCGCGCCGACCAAGGTACGCTCGTGGAGACGCGACGAGAGCCTGATGCCCGCATAAACCACCACAACTTTTGTGAAGAGGCTGAGGAGAGCACCAGAGAGCATCGCGGAGACAGATCGGAAGCCCAAAAGCGCAGCCGCCGGAGCCATCAAGCTGGCCGCCGCGAGGACCCAGACCAGGGCCTCGTGAGCCGTACCGATGTTCCAGGTCATGTCCTGAGCTGTGAGGTGCTTGCGCAGCCGTCTCATGGCCAGGAGCAGTGGCGCGATGACCGCGGCGTCTGCTAGCCTCTGTGCGACCGGCACCACGGGCTGCTGCCCGAAGAGGCCTAGGTGAACGATGATCAAACCCAGTGCCAGGCCGGCCAGTATAGCTAGCCTGGGACGATACGCCAGAATCCTGGCCATCCCACTTCGCCTGGACAGATTAGGAGGTATCCCGCCCATAGCTGTTACCGCTGTTCGATGGGCGCTCGCTGCGCCAGTCCTGCGCGGCTGAGCTTGGTGCACCACAAGGTCCAGCCGCCAGCGCCCTAGTGCGGTGCAAGGTTAGCGGGATTGGTCATCCACGGCAAGAGAAGAGAGAGACCTGCTGTGCAGCTGCCGTGCTATGACTGTGCCCGCGAGTGAACCTCTCCCGGGGAGATCCCCGCCGCCAGGGGGCATGACTGAGCTATCGCCCCGCCTGCAGGCGTGTACACGCTCAAAGCACCCCAGAAGGTGAGAGTCGGAACTGGACCCCCGGTGTGGAATGGCGGAGAGGGTGGGATTCGAACCCACGAGACCCTTGCGGGTCCACACGCTCTCCAGGCGTGCGCCTTAGTCCGCTCGGCCACCTCTCCGTAGGTACTACGCGTATCAAATTCCCTCACTGCTGAAATCGGCAGGAGCCTGTGGCGGAGGGGGTGGGATTCGAACCCACGAGCGACGCGGTTAACGCCGCTACGCGATTTCGAGTCGCGCGCCTTAGTCCACTCGGCCACCCCTCCTGCCTCTTTCTTGAGCATGGCGCCCCGGGCCCGATTCGAACGGGCGGCCCTCCGCTTAGGAGGCGGATGCTCTATCCCCTGAGCTACCGGGGCAGCCGACGTAGAACTCAACTCCATTCTGCAAGGCCCGCAAAAGCAAATGGTACGCCCGCCGCGATTTGAACGCGGGACCTCTGGCTCCGCAGGCCAGCGCTCTATCCACTGAGCTACGGGCGCACCCAATTGCCATTCTGACTATAACAGACAGGTCACTGGCCGTGAAGGGCTCGACAATGTGGCCTGAGGCCGAAGTTGCCAGCTCAGTACCACAACATCTAGTAAATCTAATGGTACGCCCGGCGCGATTTGAACGCGCGACCTTCGGTTCCGGAGACCGACGCTCTATCCTAACTGAGCTACGGGCGCACCCTCCGTCCAACACTGCTAATCGGCAAGATGGCGGAGAGGGTGGGATTCGAACCCACGAGGGAACTTTCGTCCCCTACCCGCTTAGCAGGCGGGTGCCTTCGGCCGCTCGGCCACCTCTCCACGCAGCGAGTATTCTAACACGACTCCGCGCGGTTTTCCAAGACCCTTTGTGACGATCCCCAGCCTGCTAGATGCCTCCAGAGGCGCGGCGGTACCACCCTGGAGGTCGCTCTCAGAGCGACACTGGCACCCTCATGCTGTATTGCAGACGGCACCGCGCTTGTCCCTTCGGCCCGCGAGCAGTACAATAGACTTGCCCGGCCCACGTTAGGAACTTCTTCGCTTGTGCGCCAGGCCAAAGGGGGATATCGTGTGCATCTTATCGTCTGCGTAAAGCAGGTGCCTGACACTACAGATGTACGCATTGATCCCGAAACGAACACCCTGGTCCGCGAAGGCGTTCCATCGATTCTAAATCCCTATGACGCCCACGCCTGCGAGGAAGCCGTCAGCCTCAAGGAACGCTACGGCGGCGAAGTCACCGCCGTGAGTATGGGCCCACTCCAGGCTGTCGAGGCTCTGCGCGACTGCATCGCCATCGGCGCCGACCGCGCCGTACTCGTCTCCGACCGCGCCTTCGCGGGATCCGATACCCTTGCCACGAGCTATGCGGTCTGGTCGGCCATACGCGCAGCGGAGAAGGCCTGGGGGCCCGCCCAGGTGATCCTCTGCGGTAAGCAGGCCATCGATGGCGACACGGCGCAAGTGGGCCCCGGCGTTGCTCGTCGTCTCGACGTGCCCCAGATTACCTATGCCCTTCGCGTGGTCGAGCTCGACGCCGACGCCAACACTATCACGGTTGAGCGACGGGTTGAGAAGGGCCTTGAAATGGTTGTCAGCCCTCTGCCGTGTCTCCTCACCTGTGTGGAAGAGATGAATGAGATACGCTACGCTTCACTGCCCAACTTGATCCGTTCTCTGCGCTACGAGGCGGTTATCTGGGGTGTTAAGGACCTGGAAGCGGACCCCACCCTATGTGGACTTAAGGGGTCGCCCACGGCGGTGGCGCGGGTATTCGCACCGCCCGAACGCGAACCGGGCGAAATGATCGAGGGCGAGACCGCAGCCGCCAAGGTGTCCGGGCTGATAGCGAGGTTGCGTGAGCGTCTCGGTCAGTCCGCGCCGGTGAACTAGGCCATCTCTGGCCTGCAGCAAAGGGATGACCATGGCAAGGAAGCCCCGCGGTACTCTCAGGCTGATCACGGAAAAGTGCATCGGCTGCGAACGATGTGTTGGCGAATGCCCTGTCGACGCCATCGAGATGGTCGACGGTGTCGCCGTGGTGGACTATGAGAAGTGCATTGTGTGTGGCAAGTGCGTGAAGGTCTGCCCGACGGAGGTTTTCTACATTGAGCCACCGGCCGGCGAGGCCGAGGAACCAGCAGAAGTTGCCGAAAGCGCAGTCGCGGCAATCCAAGCCGAGGAGGAACGCGAGCGCGCTGCCCAAGAGGAATTAAGCCGCCGGCTGGCTGAGTACTCGGGCGTCTGGGTATGGGTCGAGCATTTCAAGGGCGAGGTGCACCCGGTGTCGTGGGAGCTGCTTGGCAAGGCCTCTGAGCTTGCGCAGGCGCGCGGCAGTAAGGTCGCTGCTTTGCTCCTAGGCCACCAGGTAGGACACCTGGTGCAGGAAGCTGGATACCACGGCGCCGACATCGTATACCACATTGACGACCCAGTCCTCGCCGACTATCGCACAGACCCTTACACGCTCGGCATCGTGAGCCTGGTGCGCAAGTACAAACCCGAGATTCTGCTGATGGGTGCTACGACCACAGGCCGGGATCTGGCAGGCTCGATCGCCACTGAACTAAAAACTGGGCTTACGGCCGACTGTACAGGTCTGGACATAGACGAGCAGACAGGACACCTGCGCCAGACGCGTCCAGCCTTCGGCGGCAACGTCATGGCAACCATTCTCACGCAGCGTCATCGCCCTCAGATGGCGACCGTCCGCCCACGCGTCATGCGTGCCCTGCCTCGTGACGAAAGTCGGGTGGCTCAGGTCATCCATGAGGAGCTGGGGATGACCAAGGACCGGGTACGGACGAGGATTGTCCGGTGGGTACCTAACGACGAGAGTGAGCTTGTGAACTTGCAGTATGCTGAGGTGATTGTGTCCGGCGGGCGCGGGCTGGGTGGTCCCGAGGGTTTCAGGGTCATCGAGGACTTGGCTGACGCCCTGGGCGGCGTGGTTGGGGCTTCACGTGGCGCGGTAGACGCCGGGTGGATAAGCCATGACCACCAAGTGGGGCAGACCGGCACAACGGTGCGCCCGCGCCTGTACGTGGCCTGCGGCATCTCAGGGGCCATTCAGCACAGAGTGGGCATGGAGCAATCAGACCTTATTGTGGCCATCAACATCGATCCCAACGCCCGAATCTTTCAAATAGCTGACTTTGGCATTGTTGGCGATCTGTACGAGATCGTTCCCGAATTCGCCCGGCAGGCCCGCGAGGAGGGCCTAAAGGACCTGCTTCTGGGCGTGGCCGAGTCGACGGCTTCGGGCGGTTAGCGTCAGGAGACCTCCATGGCAAGCGAGCAACCCTTTACAGCCCAAGCGGACAAGCTTGACCGACTTGAGTTCGACGTCGTCATTGTGGGCGGGGGCTGTGCGGGTCTGGCGGCTGCGACCGTGTGTGCCCGCGCGGGGCTGCGACCGATTGTGCTGGAACGAGGGCGCCCGGGCAACAAGAACGTCATGGGTGGCGTGCTTTACACCAGGCCCACGGCTGAGGTCTTCGGCGAGTTCTGGCGTGAGGCCCCGGTCGAGCGATCAGTCATCGAGCAGAGCCTTTGGGTCCTCACCGAGGACTCGGCTTTGAAGATTGGCTATCGCAGCAAGGCCTTCGCTGAGGGCACCCCCAACGCGTTTACCGTGCTGCGCGCTCGGATAGATGCTTGGTTCGCTGGGCAGGCGGCTGCTGCTGGGGCCCTGGTTGTGCCCAACACCAAGGTCGAGGAGGTTCTCCGCGACGGCGAGAGGGTCATCGGCGTGCGGACCAGCCGGCCCGACGGAGACGTGTACGCTCCGGTGACGATCATCTGCGAGGGCGTCAACCCTCAGCTCACTCAGCAGCTCGGGATGCAGGGCGAGATTGAGCCCCGCGACATGAGCTCCGTCACCAAGGAAGTCATCGCGCTGCCGCCTGAGGTGATCCAAGATCGCTTCCACTTGGCCCAGGACGAGGGTGCGACTATCGAGCTGTTCGGCGATAGTTCCGCCCGGCTGTTGGGTTTGGCCTGGATCTATACAAACCGTGACACCATATCCATAGGTGTGGGCGTCTCGCTGAACGATTACGTGAAGACGCAAGTCACGCCCCACGACATGCTCCAGCGCCTCAAGGCCCACCCCATGGTCGAGGCACTGGTGGACGGCGGCGAAGTGCGCGAGTACTCGTCGCACATGATTCCTGAAGGCGGCTGGAACAAGTTGCCTCAGCTTTATGGCGACGGAGTGATGGTCTGCGGGGATGCGGCAATGTTGGTCAACGCTGTGCATCGCGAGGGCTCCAACCATGCAATCTGGTCGGGAAAGTTAGCGGCGGAGACGGCAGTCCTGGCCCACGAGCGTGGCGACTTCTCGCGCCGCACACTGGCGAACTACTGGCACCGGCTCTATCGCGAGGTGCCGACCATTCGGGACCTGCGAAAGTACCGCTATGCCATGACCTATCCCGAGAAGCACCGCGCGGTGCTGGGCGCCTATCCCGACCTGGCGAGCTACGCCGCGCGGGAGATGCTGACGGTCGACGGAGTGACGAAGCGCGAGAAGGAGTGGCGCATCCTGCGCCAGGCCCTGCGCGCTAGGTCGGTGTTCGGCATGGCCTATGACGCGATCGAGGCCCTGCGGCTGATCTAGGGCCAGAAGACAGGGTCTTGGCTATTGCGCCTAATGTCGGAGGACGCGCCTATGAACGAAGGATTAGCGGACAAGCTCTACTTGCTCAAATACAACATCGACGACGAATCTCACTTAGTGCTCAAGAATCCCGAGCGGTGCAAGAAGTGCGAATCGCGTGAGTGCATTTACCGCTGCCCGGCCGAGGTCTATAGCTGGGAAGGCGATCATCTGCAGATCGCTTTCGAGAACTGCGTCGAGTGCGGAGTATGCAAGATCGTCTGCCCGGACTGCAACATCGATTGGCGCTATCCAAGGGGTGGCTTTGGGGTGTTTTTTAAGTATGGGTGACAGCCGCGACCTGCCTCCTGCAGCGGGCCCGGAGGCGAGATGGCTGATGGCACTATCCTCTCTGGGTCGATACCTTGGCCACGTAGGGACGAACTCCAACCCTGCTGGTACCATAGGAGCGGTCTTGGCCCAATCTGCGACTACAAGGGCGCAGATAGGACATAACAAGTGCTGATTGCCACGCAGTCACCGCGAGGAGGGATCCCTTGCACTTGTTGCCTGCCCTCACTAGCTTGAGTGTGTTGCTTGGCGGACTCTCGCTCGTCGACGCTGCAGAGACTGCTGGGGAGCACCCATCGGTCAAGACCGGCAGTAGGGTGGCGGGGTGGATCAGCGACTCGATGTACCCCGTCTGCTACGGTACTCCGATCGTGCTGCATCTGAGCGAGAGCATACGCGACCGTGCCTCGGCGCGCCAGGCAGTCAATGCTCAGCTTCTGGCAACTGGTCTCACTGAGGCCTTGAAGAGCCTTACGGATGAGCCCCGCCCGCGGCGACCTGAGTGCGACAGAGGCTTCCCCAGTGGGCATGCCTCGGCGGTATGGGCGCTGGCGACGGTTCTGGCCCACAACTACCCGGAGCATGAGGAAGTGGCCTATAGCTACGCTGTGGCGATGACCTGGGCGCGCCGGGCAACACGCTGGCACACCTGGGCTCAGAGCCTGGCGGGGAGCCTGCTGGGTTGGGCCTGCGCGCGGGTCGAGCTCAACCAGTCCGATGGTCTTTTCCTCCACGTGTCCAAGCCACTGCCCGAGGACGGCGAGCCGGCGTCCTTTCGCGGCAACGACCCATTAGCTGCGCTGGACTGTGGCACTGCTCTGTTGGAGTTCCGACTGTCCTTCTGACAGCCCCTTAGGCACGCAGGCAGCCCGCGCACAGGCAGATTGGCGCCCCCAGGCTGCCTGCTTTAGACGAACAGCGACCTCACGACCGCCTCGGCGGCATCCAGGATAAGTTTCTCACAGTCGGGTGTGAGCATCGACGGTAGGTAGAAGTAATACGCATGATCAACCTCATACCCGCCCTCAGCGAAGGCTGCCTGTGTTGGCACGTAACCGAAGTTACCGTTCGTGTAGGCAGTGACGATGGTCCGCTCGGCGGGTGAGCGGTGCGCGATGTTCACGGCATATTCTGCGAAAACCTCGCCTGGCAGACCAACGACCACAGCATCACCAATCCGCAACGCAGCCACCTCGAAGGGTATGGTTCTGCCGATAACGCCGTCTCGCGTTACCGCCAGCAGGTTCTCGTGCCACCGCACGTACCAATCCAGTGTTTTGCGCATTTGATAGGTTGTGTCAGCCGGCGCGTTATCTCGAGCTTCTCGCCTGGCCGCTAGAGCCTGCTCGGCCTCTTCTACCGACGGCGGGTCCTGCAGCGGCAAGTCCACTACCTGGGCCGCATGGTCGAGCACCACGTCACCGGTCCTGGGGGCGAGCGCCGCGCCCTTCAGAACTGCTCCGCCTATCACCCAGCCCTGCCGCTGAGCGATCTCGAAGGTGCCACGTGGGTCCGAGTTCAGGTTGCCACAGCAGCCTTGGGCGTAGAGCGCCGTGGCTCCTGGCTCGGCGCCCTGCACAGTGGCCTGGGCGAAGCCGGGCCAATCGGCGGACACAAGCAGGTTATCGCTGCCGAGGGTCACGGCGTGTGCGGCATGGCAGAACCAGCGCGCTAGCGGATGCCCCGGAGCAGTCTGGACCACTAGCACATCCACCCAGGGTAGCGTAAGGCCCTCGGGGTTGACGCCCAGCTTTATGCCCTTGTCAGTATGCTGACGACGGTTGATGTGCACCCGCGCTGGCTCGCGTGCCCAACCGAGCAGAGCCGGCTGTGCGTGCTTGGCCGCCATGATCCCCACGCTGGCGATCTTGCGCACCAGCAGCGCGAGATAGGCCTCGTCCCAGTCGCCGAGACCACCGATGCAGTGGGTGCAAGGCCCCGAGTGGGTGTGACTACAACTGACCATTACGGCGTCGGCGGGCAGGCCGATCTCCTGACAAAGGAGGTCGCGGATGGCTGCCACATCGCCCTCGCTAAGGCCGATGAGGTCGGCGGTTAGAAGCAGGACTTCGGAGCTCTGGTCGGCAAGGAAGAGGCCCTTGGCGTACAAGTCATCGTGGACGCCCTGGGACGGGCCTGGACGGCCCGCAAAGCCACACAGATCCACGCCCACGGGAGGTGTGATGACCATCTGAGAAGTGCCAGCTATCATCGAGCCCATCTGCCATTGCTCCTCGAGGCCCAGCGGATTCGGCGGCGACCGGGGCTAAAGCACCCTTTGACGGTCTTACCGGCGAGCTTCATGATAGTCCGGTGTGTCAAACCGTGGCCGCCCGGACGACAACATCATCTGCATCTGCTATTCTCCGGACAGCTGCCGAGTCATCCTGGTCCTTGGTCATGAAGGTTGATCTTTTTGATTACGAGCTTCCCCAGGAGCTGATCGCGCAGGAGCCGCTTGCTGAGCGGTCGGCCAGCCGAATGATGGTGTTATATCGCGGCGAGGCAAGGTGGGAGCACAGGCGCTTCTGCGATCTGTCCTCATACCTGTGCCCTGGCGACTGTCTGGTGCTCAACGACACCCGGGTGTTGCCGGCGCGGCTGTATGGGTACAGGTCTACCGGCGGGCGTGTGGAGGTTCTTCTGTTGCGGCCAGTGAGCGAACTGTGCTGGCAGGTCCTAGCGCGGCCCGCGCGGCGCATGAAGCTCGGAGAGCGGGTGGACTTTGGCGAGGGCCTGGCGGCCACTGTGCTGGCTGAGGGCGACAAAGGCCTGCGCGAGCTGCAGTTCGAGTATGAGGGCTGCTTCGAGGATGTCCTGGAGCGGCTGGGCCAGCCGCCGCTGCCTCCCTACATTCACAGAGAGGTGCGCCCCGAGGACCGAGAGCGCTACCAGACGGTATACGCGCACCGAGCGGGCGCCGTGGCGGCTCCCACCGCTGGGTTGCACTTTACCCGAGAGGCACTTTCGTCGCTGGAGAAGGCGGGCGTGCAAACAGTATTCTTGACACTGCACGTGGGTCTGGGGACCTTCCGCCCGGTCTCGGTGAGTGCCGTCGAGGTGCACAAGATGCACGCTGAGCCCTACGATATTTCGGCTGAGGCCGCAGAGGCGATCAACAAGGCACGTCGCTCCGGCGGCCGAGTAGTGGCCGTGGGCACGACAGTTGTGCGCGCCTTGGAGACTGTGGCCGACGAGCATGGGTTCGTCGAAGCGGGCAGGGGTGAGACCGATCTGTTCATCTATCCGGGCTATCGGTTCCGGACCGTTGACGCGCTGCTCACCAACTTCCACCTGCCGCGGAGCACGCTGCTGATGATGGTGGCGGCCTTCGCCGGGCGCAAGTTCATCCTGGCAGCCTACCGCGAGGCCCTTGAGCAACGCTATCGCTTCTATAGCTACGGCGACTGCATGTTGATCCTGTGATGCTGGGACGGTCGAAGGCGGCGCCAAAATGCAACCAGAAGCCCGCGAGGTACGCAATGTCGAACATCGGATTCGAGATCGAGTACGACACTGGCAGAGGCCCAAGGCTTGGCAAACTGCGCACAGTCCATGGAGAGATTGCCACGCCCGCCTTTATGCCCTGCGCCTCGCGTGCGGTAGTGCGAGCCTGTACGTCCGACGACCTTGCGGCTGTGGGCATAGAGATGATGGTGTGCAACACGCATCACCTGCGCTTGAGACCCGGGCCGGAGGTAGTCGCGGAGTTGGGTGGGCTGCACGCCTTTATGAGCTGGCGCGCACCTCTGGCGACTGACAGTGGGGGATTTCAGGCTTTCTCGTTGGCTGGGCCGTCGGCCGTCAGTGAGGACGGCGTGAAGCTGCGTTCACCTTTCGACGGAAGCATTGTCTTTCTGTCGCCCGAGGAGTCGGTACACACGCAGGAGGAACTGGGGGCGGACGTGGCCGTGGCGCTGGATCTCTGCTCGCCCTATCC
>JAKORR010000502.1 GCA_029777735.1 Armatimonadota bacterium
CTAACGTTCGAGCTAAGGCCGGGCGCAACAGACGGATGCCTGGCCGGCGCAGCCGATGATAGACAAGCGCGGCTGCGCCGGCCAGGCATACGGCTGTTGGGACTCGGCCTTGAGCGAGGGGTTAGGCCGCACTGACTCTCAACTCACTAGGACTGCTTGACTCCGGCATTACCGGTAATGACGATGGACGCACCGTGTCCAACCTTAATGCTCGTACCCGCAGACTTCAGTTCGGTGTTGCCGCCAATTACCGTTTGACCGCTGCCAGTGCCTCCTGTCTGGAGAAGTGGTGCGTTGACCAGAGAGTTTCCAATAGTCACCTTGCCGCTCTGATGATCGAAGCGCGCCTCGCGTAGTGCGGTGATGACGGAGCCATCTATCGCAATGGAGCCACTGCCGGCGAGGGCCTCAAGAGCCCCTGCAAGATCTCCCAAGGCCTCTTGAAAGTCTGTAGGTGACTGCGGTGCCGACAGTTTCGCCTCGATTTCTGGCCTTGAGGCAAGCACCTTTTGAAAGGCGGCTTGCAATGCAGTCGTTGTGAGGTTAGCTGCGACGCCGGACCCGAAGCTGAGGAGGAAGTTCAAAAGGTTCGAATCCATGGACGTGTCCTTGAGTCAATAGAATCTGAGAGAGCGGTGTTGATTGTGCGGCCTAACGTTCGAGCTAAGGCCGGCACCAGCAGACTTGGGCTTGGCCGGCGAGGGCGATGATAGACATGCAAGACCTCGCCGGCCAAGCCCAAGGCTGTTGGGGCTCGGCCTTGAGCGAGGGGTTAGGCCGCGCTGGTGGGTGCGTAGAAGGTGACGGACCACCTTGGAGCAACTGCGGCCTGACGCTGCTCACAGCGTTGATGTCCCAGGAAGTGGTGTAAGTCCTTCGCGCGCGGCAAGGCGCGGAGGGTGCTGGCCCGTAGGGTCAAACCCGTAGCGGCTTGCCGCGCGCGGCGGCGGCCGTCCTCGTGTCGGAGGTGGCCATCGTGAGCCCGGATAAGGTTGAGGTGC
>JAKORR010000503.1 GCA_029777735.1 Armatimonadota bacterium
CACGTCGACGCGCACCCGTACACGCTCGGCGCCCGCGCTGAGAGCTGTCCGGCTAGCAAGCTCGTGCAGGACCCGACGGGCCTCCAAGAGGGCCTCCCCCAGGCTCTCGAACTCTCGCCGGCCCTCGCGCCAATGGAGCACATAGTTGGCTACCTCGCCTGGACGCACCACTGCCTGCTCCCGCACCACCACCTCGCTGACCACGGCCCCGATGGCGTTGGCAACCTCGGCGTGCGGCGGGATAAGGACGTTTGCATCAAGTCTTTGCCCAACCTGCGAGAAGAAGGCCCGCACCGGTGCCCCGATAGCGACAATGGGTCGCGTGTACTGCAGCCGGAGGGACAGCGGCCCCAGGGATCGCCCGTCCAGCGCCGCGTCGATGATCTCGCGTGCGAGGCCGTTTCCACCTTCACGCGTCGCCCAGGGGCCCTCCAGAATCTTATCGCCCAACTCCCGGCGCAGAGCCTCCAAGCACAGCCTCCGCACGACCTCCTCCAGAATCCGCTCGCCCATCTCATCTGCTGGGCAACCGTAAAGGTCCGCAAAAACACTCAGCGCATGGCGCGCTGCTTCCACGTCCCACGCCCTGTACTCCCCGCGGGCGTGCAGAACGTCCGTGGGCGTAAGTCCCGAGCGCTGTATGTACCCCAAAGCCTCAAGCCTCGCGGTCCTGAGCAGCAGGTGGGAGGTCAGGCCAAGCCTCGCCGCCAGCGCGTCCGCAGACAGAGGCCCCTTCGCCAAAGCCTCCAACATCCATGCCTCGGTGTCGCTCAGCTCTGCCTCCTGAGCCGACCGGCCGAGAGCGTAGAAGTCAAGTAACCTGGCCGAGCTGCGGTCGACCTGGTGCTCGGCGTTCAGGGACATGATCTGCTCTGCCGCGATTGGATGAGCGTGGGCCAGATAGCACAGAGGCACGACACGCCACGGGCCAATCCTCAACCGCCGTTCGGCGTCGAACTGTACGTAGCTATCCCCACCCAGACCACTATTTTGGATATCGGCGGCGGCCACACTGGTCTGCCAGCCGTTGACCCGAGCGCCCTCGTCGCTGATGCGCACCAATCCTTGCTCTACAACCGCTGTGTCCGTCGTCGTCCCGCCCATGTCCATGACCAGGCAATCGGCCTCACCGGTGAGGTAGCGGGCGCCCGCCACACTGGCCGCCGGGCCCGACAGCACCGTCTCGACCGGCCGCTCCAGCGCCGTGGCCTCTGAGATGAGCGACCCGTCGCCCTTTACGATCATCAGCGGAGCCGTCACACCGTGGCGGCGCAGCACTTTTCGGGCTGCGTCAATGAGGTGTCGGATGGTCGGCAGCAGGCGGGCGTTGAGGATGGCGGTGTTGGCGCGGTGGACGTAGTTGAGCTTGCTGGAAAGCTCATGTCCGCAGACGACGGGCAGGTCGCAGCGCTCCCGCACCAGGTCACGCACGGCCAACTCGTGCGCCGGGTTGCGCACGCTGGCGTAGCCCGAGATAGCGAAAGCCTCCACTCCAGCCAACAGTAGCTCGTCGATAGCGCGTTCAGCCTCGCGCAAATCCAAGGGACGTCGCTCTGAACCGCCGATGTCCATTGACGCCCCAAGCACCCGCTGTGGCTGCCAGCTCACGTGCGGATCGGGCTTGCCGTCGACGGTCATCAGTATCGCACCGATGAGCCCGCCCTTGCCTTCGGCGATGGCGTTGGTCGCCAGCGTCGTGGACAGCGCCACCATTGTGATCGCACCCGGCTCCTCCATCTCCAGCTTCCCCAGCGCCTCGTCGATGCCCACCAGAAGATCGTAGTGCGTCGTCTGGGCCTTGGCCTTAGCCAGGACCTCGCCTGTGCCCAGGTCCATCAGCACGCAGTCGGTGAAGGTTCCCCCGGAGTCAATGCCCAGGCCTAACGTGCCGGGCGGAGTTGGGGCGGAATCTGCTGGAGCGAGAGGATTTCCGGCATCTGCCAGTTCCATGACGTCCGCAGAGCCGCGCTGGACAGCCCCCAGCACCTGCTCGTCCCCTGTGGCCACCGACCGTTCGCCGGGTTGCAGGACCAGCACGTCGGGGCGGTCCCAGTCGCCGTTGAGGAGGGCCTCGAGAACCTCGGTGTGACCCCGGAGGACTTCGTAGCTCCAACCGAACTCCCGGGCCATGTCGCGGGCATAGGCCGCGTAGGTCTCACGGTCGCCCAGGCCCGTGTCGATGAAGGCCGCACGACTGTAGTTGTGTTTCCAGCTGTCGTAGAACTGCAGGATGGCACGGGCGTTGTCATCCCCATACTTCGCAGCCCACTGGCGATAGCGCGGCTCTTCCTCAACTCTATCGCCACGAAGGCCTTCAGAGGGCGCTTGGCCGCGCGGTGCGACCTTGTGCTCATACCAGCCTGCCGTAATATAGAAGGTGCCAGGATTCTGCGAGAACTGGCGGCGATACTCCTCGCGCGAACCCAGAAACAAAGTAAGGCAATCGTGGACTCGTGGCAGAACTACAGGTACGTTATGCGCCAACAGCCCGGCTGTGCCACGGCCACACAAACCATAGACTACCACCACGGCGTCGTAGCCCTCCGCCGAGTCGATAGCCTCCTGCGCCGCGCGACGCAACTCTCGCGGCGTTTCATGGAGTCCCGCGTCAAGAAGGACTAGATCTATCTCGTGGGGCGACTTCGGGACGAGAAAGCGTAGTTCTGGCTCGAATACGCCACACGCAAGAACCTTCAATTTCATTGTCTGCAAAGGCTCCCCCTGTCGCGCAACTCGCTACCCGTGGCTCCCGAGCAACGAGACAGAATCCCTACTCCTTTGCCTCACAAAGTGGCATGGCCCACAACGTTAGCAGTCGCCCGCGCAGCGGTCAAGACAAGCGCCCGGCAGCAGAGACGTCGAGTAGCGATGGGGTGAGAGTGTGCCCCTGCCATCAAGGCGGCGCCATGAGTAGCCAGACCGAGAATCCCACGCAGAGCGTCGTTGCTGTCATGCTTCTCCGAGCAGTTCAGGTTCCCACTTCTCGGCGTAGCGAGGCAGCTCGCCGGCGATAATGGCGGCGAAGTCCTCCAAACACCTGCGGGCATCGCCCAGCGGATAATAGAAGGCCTCCCAGTTCTCACTGTCCTCGCCGTCGTGGTTAGGCAGGACGTAGTCGAAGGCTGCCGCGTAACGCAACTCGTGGTAAGCAGCACCGCAGCGTGCCTCGATGTCTGCCAGATCCTTCTCACCTAGGCCCCCCTTCTGCCGCTGCGTGCGACGCAGCAGCTTTCGGCGCATGACGTCAGCGATCAGTTCTTTTAGGTCTACGTGCGGTTGGGCCCTGAGGTACAAGATCTCGTCGCGCGACAACGGCGAGAGAAAGCACGAGATGCGTGGCACCCGAGCCAGCTCCACAGCCCCCAGCAGCGCCACGGCGACGTAGGGGTTTCCCTCGAAGAAGGCGTCCTGCCCGGCCTCCAGCACGCGCAAGACCTGCGCTACCTCCAGAGCTTGGAAGTCCCCGCGCACGGGAAGCACTATGTACCCGGGTTGATCACGCAGACTCTCGACGAACTCACGGGAGCGAAAATAATAGTCCACGCCATCCTCCTCCCCGGGGCGTGGCGAGCGGTCGTTGTAGAGCACCAAGGGGCGCAGGGAGGCCGCGCGATCCTTGTGAAAGCGTCTCAGTGCCCGTAGTAGCGGGCTCTTGCCGACACACGATGGGCCGGAAAGCAGGACAAGACGAGCCATGGTTACTCCTCCCTATGCCGAGCCGGTACCGCTCATCCCAAACCAGCGATACCGCCAACCATTGTAACGCGTCGGCGCGGCGGGCGCTGGGCCGGCGCCAGGGACGCCGGCGTTGGCGACCCAGTAGGAACCATATGTTCAGCGACGGCTGCGGCAGGCCCCACACCTGCGTGTTCCACAACTGCTCCGCGTGCGGCCTCAGCGAGACGGTATTCGTTCCCGACGGCCCCGTATCGCCGAACTCCCAGGCCGAACGCCATCGCCACAACGACGGCATCAACCACGCCTTCTGCGATGGCAACGTCAAGCGGTTCAAAGGAGACGCGAACAAGCTACGGGACTACAGCCTGAACAAGGACTATTACAAGCTTGACAAAGTAAGTGCGATAACATGGTATCGTTGTCGCATGGCCAGACCAGTGCTCTCTCGTGCTCACCGACGATGACCGCGCGGTCCTTACCAGTTAGGGGAGGCTGGGACTACTGAACAGCGCCTGACCCTCCGGGCCAAGATCGTCCTCGCCGCGAGTTCCTGGACTTCATGAGAGCGTCCGTAGTTACCCGCCGGACATCGAACTGCACATGGTCCTGGACAATCTCAACACCCACAAGCCGAAGCATGACCGCTGGCTGACGCGACCGTCCCCATTCTTCGGACCAGTTATAGTGAGAGGGTGGTGGTGACCTCGTCGGTACTGCGGCCGGGCCTCCCCTGGCGCGGCCCTTACCTGCGCCGACTGCCCGTGGACTTGCTCTCGGACCAACGAGACACCTGGATCATGAGCCGACGGGCAACGTGGTGGGTGGACTCGGGCGTCTGGTCACATGCCACCGTGATTGGTCTGTCGCCACGACCCGCTTGGTCGCAGCCGTGACGCCTTGCGGCCGTCCCTTAGGAGGCCGGATCCGGGTGAGCTTGCTTACCACACGCCTCACTGGTACGATTCCTTTACCGTCTCGACCTGGGCCAGCCTTCCCAGCATGTCTACTCCCCCAGGCGGGTTCTCCGGATGAAGCTATCCGTCATCATGCCAGCCTACAACGAGCAGGCCACTATCGAGCAGATAGTGGCCCGCGTGCTGGCGTCGCCTGTGGACCTAGAACTAATCGTCGTCGACGATGCCTCCACCGACGCTACAGCGCCCTTGGTTGAGGGCCTGGCGCAGCGCGATCCGCGCGTCCGCCTGCTTCGGCACGACAGGAACAGCGGCAAGGGCACAGGTGTGCGAACGGGCCTGGCCGCAGCCACCGGCGACGTTGTGGTCATCCAGGACGCCGATCTCGAGTACGACCCGGCCGATTATCCTAATCTCCTACGTCCTCTGGAACGTAATGACGCCGATGTGGTCTTCGGCAGCCGTTATCTGGGTGCTCACTCATGCGTGGCCTTACGCTACTACCTGGCCAACCGGCTGGTTACGATCTTTTTCAACCTGTTGTACGGCACGTCGCTGAGCGATGTGCTTACCTGCTATAAGGCCTTCCGCCGCTCGCTGGTATCGGCAGAGGCCCTGCAGGCCAACGATTTCGCCATCGATGTCGAGTTGCCGGCGCGGCTGGTGCGTGCCCGAGCGCGAATCTTTGAGGTGCCCATCTACTATGCCGCCCGGGGACTGCAGCAAGGAAAGAAGATTCGCTGGTGGCACACGGTGACGATTCTATGGACCGCGCTGCGGCTCAGATTCAGCCGCTGACAGGTGCTTCGGAGGTCTCCTTGGGCCGCGGCCGAGGCCCGAGTCGGTGCCCTGATTCACCGTCTAGAAGCGAGGATTTGACTAATGCTCCGTGGGATTCTGCGAAGGGTTGGACAACTGCTCACCGGCAAGCGCCCGGTAGACGACGATCTCCTGGACGAGCTCGAAGAGGCGCTCATTGCTGCTGACGTGAGCTACGACTTGACAATGCACTTGGTCGAGCGCCTGCGCGAGGAGGCAGAGGCCGAGCGTTGCAAGGACGCCGAGGAGGTCAAGACGATACTACAGCGGATGCTGCGCCAGCTCCTGCAGCCACTGGCCAAGCCCCTCGAGCTGGGTCCCGAACGGCCAGCTGTGATAGTGATGCTGGGCGTGAACGGAGTGGGCAAAACCACGACTATCGCCAAGCTGGCGTATCGCTATCGGCGGCAGGGGCTGAAGCCAATGATGGTGGCTGCCGACACCTTCCGCGCTGCGGCAGCCGAGCAGCTTGAGGAGTGGTCGCGACGGGTCGGGTGTGACCTTGTGCGCCAGCGGGCTGGAGCGGATCCTGGTGCGGTGGTTTTCGACGCTCTCGAAGCGGCCCGGGCCCGCGGCACCGATGTGGTCATCATCGACACAGCTGGCCGTCTGCATACAAAGAAGAACTTGATGGACGAGTTGGGCAAGATCGTGCGAATAGCCGAGCGACAGCTCGGCCGCCCGCCTGACGAACGTCTTCTGGTATTGGACGCCACCACAGGCCAGAACGCGCTGAATCAAGCCCGACAGTTCAACGAAATCGTGCAGGTCACAGGCCTGATTCTGGCGAAGCTCGATGGCACTGCCAAGGGTGGCATAGTACTCACTATTGCGCACGAGCTCGGGCTGCCCATCTGCGCCGTGGGCCTCGGCGAGCGCATGGAGGATCTGGAGGACTTCTCAGCCCAGGACTTCGTGGCCGGGCTTTTCGACTGATCGGCGACGAAGGATATGCGTCTGTGAGCTCTTTCTGGGGGAGTTGCCCATGTACAGAATCGCGGAACTCGCTCTCGGAGCCGCGCAATCGGCTGGCGCCACCTACGTCGATGCTCGCGTGGTCCACAAGAGTAGGCAGGACGTACAAGTCAAGAACGGCGCCGTTGATGTAGTGGCCAGTGCCCACAGCGCGGGAATCGGCGTGAGGGTACTGTGTGATGGCGCCTGGGGCTTTGCCGCGACTTGCGATATGGCCGACGCGGCGGTGATGGAGACGGCTCAGCAGGCTGTCGAGATCGCGCGCGCCAGTGCTCGCACCATGATCCGACCCGTAGAACTCTCACCAGTGGACGCAGCCGTGGACGAGGTGTCCCATCAGGCCGCTCTGGACCCCTTCCAAGTGCCCATCGCTGAGAAAATCGACCTGCTGCTCTCCTGCGACGCGGCCATGAACGTGCCGGGCGTCGCCGTACGTCAGGGCTCGGTCAACTGCACGCGGGAAGAGAAATGGTTCGCCAGCTCGGAAGGTGCTCGCCTCTGGCAGGAGCGCATCGCCACAGGCGCAGGCATTGAGGCTACGGCTGCGGCCGCGGGCGAGGTCCAGCGCCGAAGCTACCCGGCCTCCCACGGGGGCCAAAAGGCCTGCCGCGGTTGGGAGCTAGTGGAGGAACTAGCCCTGCAGGACCATGGTAAGCGAGTGGCTACCGAAGCCGTCGCTCTGCTCGACGCCGAACCCTGCCCCCAAGGCAAGATGGATATCATCCTCACCGGATCGCAACTGGCGCTGCAAGTCCACGAGACCTGCGGCCATCCCGTCGAACTTGACCGTGTGCTTGGCACAGAGGCGAGCTTCGCCGGACGCAGTTTTCTCACTCTAGACAAGCTTTGTTCCCTGCGTTACGGGTCGGAGGTGGTGAACATCGTCGCCGATGCCACCGTGCCAGGCGCCCTGGGCAGCTTCGGCTACGACGACGAGGGCGTACCAGCTCAGCGCGTGCGGATCGTGTGCGACGGAGTATTCTGCGGCTACCTCACCTCGCGCGAAACCGCACCCACACTGGGGCGCTCCAGCAACGGCTGTATGCGCGCAGATGGCTGGAACCGGTCGCCAATCATCCGCATGACCAACATCAACCTGCTGCCAGGGGGCGGGGGGGCGCTGGCAGATCTCATCCGGGGTACCGACGACGGCCTGCTGATGTTCGAGAACCGATCGTGGAGCATTGACGACCGTCGCCTCAACTTCCAGTTCGGCTGCGAGCTGGCCTATCGCATCCAGGGCGGCGAGATTGCTGGCATGGTGCGCAACCCGTCCTATCAGGGGAACACTCCGGAATTCTGGGGAGCCTGCGATGCTGTGTGCGGCGAGGAAGAGTGGCAGGTCTGGGGCGTGCCCAATTGCGGCAAGGGCGAGCCGATGCAGGTCATGGAAGTAGGGCACGGTGTGGCACCGGCCCGCTTCCGCCAGGTGACCGTGGGCGTGGCCCGCTGAACCGTGTCGGTCAGGTGGGACGCCGGGGGCGCAAAGCTACGCCTGCTTGCAGAGTACTAGGGCACAAGTCCCCGGCTTCTAGTAGGCAAGTGAATTCGCTCAGGGGAGCCGATCTTCGATGGAACAGGAGCTTCTCGAACTGGCGCAGACTATTGTGTCAGAGTGCCAAGCCGACCAGGCCGAGGCCGTTGTGCAGGACGGTACCGAGGCCGTATCTCGCTTCGCCAACAACGTTCTACACCAAAACATGCAGGAGTGGTCGCGCAGGATAGATGTGCGGGTGTTGCTGGGCAAGCGCGTGGGCTGTGCTTCCGGCACCGTTGCCGACCTGGACGACGCGCGACGGGTGGTTGCCAAAGCCACGGAATTGGCGCGGGTGGCCGGCGAGATCCCAGACTTCGAATCCTTCGCTGAGCCCCAGCCGATACCAGAGGCGCCGCCCGCCGTGGCCGAGGATGTAATCCAGTGCACTCCGGCCCAGCGCGGTGCGCTCGTGGAGGAGGCCCTGGACGTCGCCAGGGAACGCTCCCTGGCCGCTGCAGGCGCACTGAGCGTCCGCTCTGGGACGCTGACCGTGGCCAACTCACTCGGCGTGGCCGCGGTTCACAGCTCCACTGCGACGCATTTTCATGTGGTCATGCAGGATGAAGACAGCGCCGGATACGCCTCAGCCGAAGGCAGGAGCCTAGCCGACACGCGGGTGCGAGAGGTGGCCGAGCGGGCTGCGGACAAGGCGACCCTTGGCCGCAATCCGCGGCATATCAAGGCTGAGCCACTGGCGGTGGTTCTAGAACCGGTAGCAGCTGCTGAGCTGCTAGATATGTTCTCCTTCGGCTTCAATGCCCTGCTCTACCAGGAACAGAAGTCCTTTGTCTGCGACTACCTAGGGCAGCAGGCCTGCACTTCCTTTTTGAATCTGACCGATGATGGCCTGGACCCGCGGACGAACGTGAGGCCCTTCGACTTCGAAGGCCTGCCGCGACGCCGGGTCGAGCTGATAAAGGACGGCGCCATCTCCGGCCTGGTGCACAACACCTACACGGCCGCGCGTGCCAAGCCGCCGACGCAGAGTACGGGGCATGCAACGCAGCCGCCAGGCCGCTGGGGTCCCCTGCCCCGGAATCTTATTGTTAGCCCGGGGGAAGGATCGCTGGAGGACCTGATCGCCCGTGTCGATAGGGGCCTGTTCATCAGCCGTATCCACTATCTGAACTACGTCCACCCGCGCAAAACAATACTGACGGGAATGACACGCGAGGGCACCTTCCTCATTGAGCAGGGACAAATTACGGGTGCCGTCCATAATCTACGCTTTACGGAGCGCTTCGTCGATGCTCTGGGACGAATAGCCGCGATTGGCTGCAAAGGCGAGCGACATGGAAGCGTGTGGACGCCACCTCTGCTCATTGAGAGTTTCTCCTTCACCAGTGAGACGGAGTTCTGAACGCGTCGCAAGGAAGAGAATGAAGAGAATTAGGTCGGGCCGGGATAGGCGGCGACTGCCCGGACCTTCGGTAAGTCAGCCAAGTACTTGGGGGTTGAGAGAGTGAGCGATCGACGACGACGCATCCTGTTCGTGATCTTGGGAATGTTACTGGTCGGCCTAGTGCTGCAGTACACGGTTGGCGGCGGTTGGACGGAGCTAATGCGTGAGATCAAGCGCAAGCAGCTTGCGAGGGAAAGGTCAGAGCCGTGGGAGCTACCGGCCGACTTCGGGCCGGAGGATGCAAAGGTCAGGATCCTGGTGGTTCTGAACCACGGCAATCCCTGCCACAAGGACTACGGCGAGGCCCTGCAGACACTGTTCTCACCCTTCCAGGACAGGGTGCGCGTGGACTTCCAGGACTCCCAGGCGCCCGAGACCCGCAAGAGTCTGGAGGGCCACCCCGTGAGCTGCGAGATGGCCTTGCTGATAAACGGGCTGAACCAGATCAAGGTGCCGTGGCGGAAGAAACCCATCCTGCTGCAGGGCCCCTCGGGCGGCGAGAACGTGACGGGAGAAGACCTGCGCAAGGTTGTGACCTGGGCGCTGACCGCGGAAGGACAGAAGTCGCTGAAGGAGCAGCAGGCGGCCTTCGAAGCCGAGCGCCAGCGTCGCATCGCCAAAGAAAAGGCCCTAGCCGCTGAGGAAGCCAGGAAGCAGGCCGCCCCTGCGAAGTGAAGCCGTTGGTGGCCCGCCGCCGGCGCAGTCGGACGGTCACAACGCCCCGCCAAGGTTCTCGCGACGCCTCGACGCCGTCCTCAGACCCCCTCCGCCGCCAGGAACTTGACGCACACCGGCAGGGATACCGAGGCCGTGTACCCGGTTGCCTCAAGCAGCCCGCTAGCTTCGTCGATACGGAAGGCCACTACGCTGTCTGTGTCCTGGTTGGCGGCCAGGAGGAACGTACCTGTGGGGTCAATCCCGAAGTTCCGCGGGTTGCGCCCGCGGGTCGGCTCGTGACCCGCGAACTCCAGGATCCCCGTGTCGATGTCTACGGCGTAGATGACGAGGCTGTCGTGTCCCCGGTTTGATCCATAGAGGAACCGCCCCGAGGGATGCACGTGGATGTCGGCGCAAGTGTTGTCGCCCGTAAAGTCGGCGGGCAGCGTTGGCACGGTCTCCAGCGGGTCAAGCCGCCCCGCGTCGCTGTCCCAGTGGAAGCCCGTTATCGTGCTGCCCAGCTCGTTGATGACGTACACGAAGCGCCCCGCCGGGTGGAAGTCCAGGTGACGGGGCCCCGAGCCCGGCGGTACGCAGGCGAAGGGCGGATCGTGCGCCTCTAGGCACCCCTCCTCGGCGGCGACGCGATAGACAAGGACCTGGTCGGTGCCCAGGTCGGCGGCCAAGGCATACTGGCCGGAGGGGTCAAGGGTGATCGAGTGCGCATGCGGCCCGGCCTGCCGGTCGGTGCGCAGTCCGGCTCCACGGTGCTGAATCACCTGCACGGCTTCGCCCAGGCTCCCATCGCCCAGAATAGGTAGCACCGTAATCTTGCCGTCGGCATAGTTGGCCACCAGCAGTAGGCATCCCTGTGCGGCCACGGTCAAGTGGCAGGGTAACCCTCCGTGCGTCGGCTGCTCGTTCAGTGCTGTCAGTGCTCCATTGTGCGGGTCGAAGGCGAAGGAACTCGCCTTTCCTCCGCGGTCACCGGCTGCCTCAGGGAGCTCGTTGGCGGCATAAAGCAGCGGGCGGTCCGGGTGCAAGGCGAGAAAGGACGGCTGGACGACGCCCACGGTGTGGCCGACAGGATCAAGCGCGCCCGTCGCTGTGTCCATGTGGAAGACATAAATGCCGTCGCTTCCGCGGTGCGTATAGGTCCCAACAAACACAAACATTTACCTTATGCCTCCCGGAAAGCGGGCAGAGCTAGTGGTGATAGCGTTCTTCCTCTCATCAGCTGGCACCGCGCCTGCCTCGCCATCACAGTCTGTCCAACCGTCTATCCCCCACAGAACCTGATCCCCTCGTCAAGCATGGCGAGGAAATTGCTCACTGGTATATAGTTCGTCACGGAATTGCCCGATCCCAGCAAATATCCGCCTCCGGGCGCACAGTTCTCTAAGATATTGCGAACGTAACAGCGCAAGTCTTCCTCCGGTAGGCGGGTGAGCTTGTCCACGTCCACGCCTCCGCACATGGCACACCGGCTTCCCCAGCGACGCTTGGCTTCCTGCACCGGCAGAATGGCGTCTTCGAAGGAATGCTTCGCGTCAATGCCCACGTTGTCGATAAGATCATCCATGATCTCGGTCAAGTTGCCACAGGAATGCAAGACATAGGGCTTGCCACGCGCGTGAGCCGCTGCCGATAGACGCTTGTGCCAGGGCAGGATGTGCTCGCGGAGGAAGGCTGCCGATACGAGCGTGCCGTGCTTGTGGCCCATATCGTCACCGATGAATAGGGCCCCCACGCTCTCCTCGCTCGCCATGGCCTCGGCCGCAGCCAGCAGCAACTCTCCAACGCGGCGAATCACTTCCGCAACGAGGCCCGGGTCATCATAGAGGGCGTAGGAGAAGGGAACGTAGCCCATGAGCCACAGGGCCCACTCGAGCACCCCGCCGTGGGTAGAGGCGGTGATCGTCATGCCGTCGGCTAGGTTGCTGGCGGCGGATTCGAGAACCGTGTAGTCGATGTCCTCGGGTCGCGGCCAAGGGTAACGCTCTAGGTCCTCCCAGGTCTGGATGGGGCCGTCGCCCTCGGGCTGCCACTGACGAGCGCCGCGCGAGTAGAGAGCAGTATCGACGCCGGGGCGGGTCTTGCGCACGAGGGGAAGGTCACAGGCCGCCCGAACGTGGTCATAGCCCAGCGCGGCGAGACAACGAATACGGTTACGCCACTCGACTTCCACGACGCGGTTGGAGGGCGTGTTGGGCGGCACCAGCGGCCCCTCCAGCAGTTGCTCAAAGATCTCCGGGTCGTGCTTGAGCTCGATAAAGGGCACCACGTCGGGCTCGCCACCGCGCAGGGCGGTCAGAAAGCGCCCGGAATCGGGTTCGCGCTTGAGGGCAAGCGACTTCATTACTCTGCCTCCACGACGAGACGGGCGGCCCGATACCGGTTCGCTCCTGGGGCTGTCCAACCTCTCAGACCCAGAAGATCTGGTTGCCCGTGTGGCCGGTCAGGTAATCCAGGAACAGCCATACGGCATTGCAAGTGTACTGGCCGAGGATCAAACCCAGGAAGAAAGGCCGGAGCATATGGAGGGTCTTAGGGCCGCCGTAGCGCAGGACCACGCTCTTGATGGCCCAAGCTAATAGGCAGGTGAACCAGATGGTATCCATGAGCCACACGCCGCCGACCACGAGCCCAATGGGGTGGAAAGGCCAGTTGGCGTAGCGGAAGCGACCGAGGGTTAGCAGCAGGTAGAGAACCATACCGGCGCCGGTGATCACCCAACCCCATAGGTTCGCCGGGTGGGGATTGTATAACTTGTCTTGGACCCACTTGTAGCACGCCAGCGGCCCGCCGTTGAAGAACCAGCTATTCATCGTCGTGCCGCCTATCACATAGGCATTGCGAATCGTTAGCCATCCGGAGGACAGAATCGCAATCAGAATCGCAATCCAGAAGGCGGCAAAGAGCCGCCTGCGGTGACAGTCGATATGTTCGCTCATTTTTAGCGCATGGGCAGCAGAGGTCATGACCAGCGTGCGCAGGTCGCTGCACCACACGTAGCTCAGGCCCAGAGCGACCAAGCCACGGTTGCCAAGTAAGGCCGTGCCCAAGCCGGAGGTTGTGATCCCAGGCGCGATGCTGGGGGCCACAGCCTCCGCCAGGCCGCTCTCGACGACAACACGCGTGAGGC
Source organism: Armatimonadota bacterium (assembly GCA_029777735.1). Taxonomy (GTDB): domain Bacteria; phylum Armatimonadota; class Zipacnadia; order Zipacnadales; family FEN-943; genus JAKORR01. The sequence continues at coordinate 13,128 of JAKORR010000503.1, forward strand.
CCAGAAAGATGAGCAGCGCCATCGCCAAGAAGAAGGGCACTACAATGGCTGGCAGGCCCGAGCGATTGAGCCAGACGCCCATCACCACCAGACCGCAGACCAGACCCCAGAAGGCGAAGCGGTAGGAAGTCACCTCGCCCGCGTCAAAGCCCGGCTTGCCCTCACCCAGGATGCACCGCCATACCTCACGCAGAAACCGGCGTGCCGCCCACAGGTTTGAGATGAACAAGGCAATCAACGCGCCCATGCCTAGGTGGGCGAAGGTAGGCGTCTGCGCGCCGTAGACACCTAGGTTCTCCTGGAGCCCTACGCCCGCAATGTTCATGATGCCCCGGGCGATGAAGAAGAGGCGGTTGAAGAACCACAAGCTAAAGCTGCTCTCGAGGTTCACTAGGTAGAAAAAACCCATCATCGGGAAACTGATGCGCAGTTGCAGCGACAGGCTGTCGCGAAAGACAGGGAAGCCCCACGCGGTCTTGGCCATCGGTATGGCGGGGAAGTAGTAGTGCAGGCCCTGCAGCGAACTGAAGACAAAGGGCAAGGCAACGCCTGCCCACAGCCAAGGGGAAGAGAGGAGTACAGGGCGTCCGCCCGTGGTGGCGCCAGAAAGCTCCACCGGGAGCTGCGTCAGCGGGTAGACCAGGCGTTCGTGGTCTACCCACTGGCGGCGTAGCAAGATCATGCTACAGATCATCACCAGATACAAGGCAAAGATGAGCGTCATCCAGGAGGCAAGGGGCACTAACCAGGCAGCCCAGGGCACAGTCTGGCCCGGTGGCAGGCCCTCGTAGAAGTACTTGATGACCGGCGCCCCGACGGCCGCGCCGTGAGGCATGGCCCAGGCCGGCATATGCGGCAGGATCAACTGCTCCCACTTGTTC
>JAKORR010000504.1 GCA_029777735.1 Armatimonadota bacterium
CATCCGGTATCACCCGGACGTCACGGTCGAGGAAGTATGCGCTCTGGCCATGTGGATGACGTGGAAGTGCGCGGTGGTGGACATCCCATATGGTGGAGCGAAGGGTGGCGTCGTGTGCGATCCGCGAACGATGAGCCTTGGGGAAGTGGAGCGGCTTACTCGTCGCTACGCACGCGAGCTGTTAGAGGTAATCGGACCGGATCGCGACATTCCTGCACCGGACGTATACACGAATTCGCAGGTTATGGCATGGATGATGGACACGTACTCCAACGCCCAAGGGTATGCGGTGCCGGCAGTTGTGACGGGCAAGCCCTTGTCGATAGGCGGCTCGCTGGGGCGCAATGAAGCCACCGGGCGCGGTTGCCTATACTGCATTCTCGAGGCCTTGCGCCGCCAGAGCAAGTGCATAGAAGGATGCCGGGTAGTGATCCAGGGGTTCGGCAATGCCGGTGCGACTGTCGCCAAGCTGATTGATCCCTATGGCGCTCGCGTGGTGGCCGTGTCAGATTCTCGTGGCAGCGTGTACAACCCCAAGGGTCTGGATGTCGCTTCCCTGCTCAACCACAAGGAGATGACGGGCCGTGTGTCAGGCTTGCCCGGAGCTGAGAGTATAAGTAACGATGAGCTGCTGGCAGTAAGCTGCGACGTGCTGGTGCCGGCCGCTTTGGAGAATCAGCTAACCGAAGAGAACGCCGACAAGGTGCAAGCCAGCATCATCGCCGAGGCGGCCAACGGCCCGACCACTCCCGAGGCCGACGCTATCTTCGAGGAGCGTGGCATCACTGTCATACCCGATATCTTGGCCAATGCTGGCGGCGTAACTGTGTCCTATTTTGAGTGGTTGCAGGGTCGACAGGGCCTGTACTGGACCGAGAGCGAAGTGAACGGGCGATTAGAAAGTGTCATGCTCTCCGCCTTTGGCCAGGTCTGGGACGAGGCTGAGCACAAGGGCGTCAGTCTGCGTAAGGCGGCCATGAACATCGCGGTCAGCCGGGTGGCGGAGGCTATCCGGGCCAGAGGCATCCACGCCTAGCGAGAGGATCTTGACGACCTGAGTCATCGGCTCCGGCGTCGACCTGAGGCCAGTCTCACAAGAGCAAGACAAGAGGCAAGCCGATCGGCTTGCTTCTTTTTCGGGTTACCCGTAGCTGGTTACTGCAGGAGCGGAGGCCTGTCAGACCCTCCACTCCTTCCTTCCTCCCTTGGCCACGGGCAAGGAGCCCTTGTGCGCCTTAGACCCGACCTGCGACCATAGAGCCACTACTCCCGCCGGGGATAGGCCAGAAGGGCACTGGTTCAGCCACTGCGTGCGGGCGTTAGCCCGGCGAGAAGTCGTAGAGGCGCCGCTGGAGGACGACCGACAGAGCAGACCAAAAGGCGCCAACCAGGAACTCGCCGAGGATTATGCCATAGAAGAAGGGTATGGAGTGCTGGTGGGCCCTGTGGCCGCCATAGCGTGTAATGCCGACCTTTAGCACCCAGGCGATGAGGGTGCACGTCCAGAAGTACTCGACGCCGAAGTTCATTCCTAGGGCATAGCCTGCGGGGTGCAGCACCCACCACAGGTGGTGAGTTCGCATCCAGGTCATGGCCACGACGAGCGCGGCGCCTACACCCATGAAGACGATACCGTAAATGCTCGGGGGCTGTGGATACTGGAGCCACGAGGCCATCATGTCCCACTGCCCGCGGTTGTGGCCGATCATGGGGTTATTGCCCTGCATGTAAGTCAGGTGAAGGAAGAACCAGTGGGTGAGAAGTGGGCCAAGGATGAAGGCCAAAGCCATGGCGAGGGCGAGACGCTGGGGCTCGGCCTGGGACACCTCCCCCATCTTGAGGCCTTCGAGCTGGATGGGCATGGGTGTGGTTCGGTAGCCACGTCCGGTGAGCCACCAAAAGAAGGGAAACATGACAATGTTATGGGGCCCCAAGGCCTTGGTGCCAACCCAGTCGCGCAGGAAGACAGGGGCGTTCATAGTGCTGGCCATTTCGTGTGCGGGCGGACCGAGCTCAGCTCTCATACGCGTGATCGCGGTGTGAAGCATGAAGGCGAAGGCAAAGAAGACGACCACCACGGGCACTGACATGCCGGCGCGCAGGCAGAACCAGAGGATGTAGGCCATGGCACCCAACACAATGACCAGTGCGGCGCGGTGGCTCATGGGCTCGGAGGAATCCATCTCGTGGGACAGCTGACCGCGCAGAATGGCACGGCCCAGGTCCCCGAAGTAGCCGCGGCCGACCCAAAAGGCGTAGCCGAAGAGTGCGATCCAAGCCCCCATGGACTGCTCATTGACGTAGGGCAGCTCCGGCGCCAGCGGCAGGGGAAAAGCCGCCGCCAGCACCTGCTGCGCCTTGCGGAACAGATAGAAAAACCAGATGCTAAAGCTCAGGTCAGCCGGGAGGAGGAAGGACAGGGCTGTGATGAAGGGGTACAGTGGCAGCCAGATGCGCCCGAGGGCCGACCAGGGCCTGCCCCAGGGCTGGGTCTCAATGAAGTGGGTGCCGTCGTGGCGAACGTCGATGAGGGGAAGCGCGGGGATAAAGTAGTGCAGGCCGTTATAGATGTCCAGCGCCGCGGCCAGCAGCAATCCGGCCCACAGGATGCGGTTGGTGAAGAAGTTGTAGTTCAAGCCGTCGCGCGTCATCTCCAGGGGGAGCTGAACGATGGGGTAGCCAAGCTTTTCCCGCTGGGTCCACTGTCTATGGACAAGCACATTGATGCCGATCATGACTACGCCAACGGCGAAGATGAGGCTACACCACCACAGGGTAGGGCCAAGCCAGGCTAGAACGAACTCTGGGCGGTAAAAGGTAGTATGGCCGTCGTAGAGCGCCTCGACGACAACGGGATCCGACACGGTGAGCCAACGCGGAATAAAAGGATGAATCAGTGTCTCCCAGCGATTGGCCTCGGTGGCATAGTACCAAGGGTGACTGATATTGGGCACAAAGAGCTGCAGTGTGTCATGGCCTGCCAGGGCTGAGGCCACAGCGATCATGACGTAAATGGTCACAAACTCAGCCTGGGTGAAGGCCCAGCGCGGCAGGTACTTCTTGAGCAGAGCATTGAGACCCAGCAAAAGGAGCAAGTTAAAGACCACGTTCCAGTACAACGAGACTGCTGTGCAGTGGCTCCAGTGGAAGATACCTTCCACTGTAACGATCCAGTAGACATGAAAGGGAAGCAGCAGTGTCCCCAGAAGAATCGCTCGAGGTGTTACGGCAGGACGTCGGCGCCTGGACTCGCCGCAGGGTGTTGCACGACCACCTGGCGTGGCCGCTTGGGTGCCTGTCTCACTGGCCATAGCAGATCGGATATTGAGGGCCGAAGGGCACTCATGTCAAGAGTCGTTGCGGCAGGGAGCCGGCTGTGGTACAACCATTCAACTGCGCTACGGAGGTGCTTTGCATGGAGCCAGCCCCAATCGACGCGATAGTGCGTGCCAACCTTCAGAGGATCGTGCCCTATTCGCCCGGCAAGCCGACACGCGAGGTGCAGGAAGAACTGGGGATTCGCGAGGTCGTCAAGCTGGCAAGTAACGAGAATCCCTTGGGGCCTTCACCCAAGGCCATCGAAGCCATGCGTGTGGCGGCTCCAGAGGCACACATCTACCCCGACTCGGCCTCTGCAGAGCTAACTGCGGCCCTGGCAGAGAAATGGGACACCGACCCCGAGGGAATCGTGGTAGGCCGCGGCTCCGACGAAGTGATTCACATGCTGGGCCTCGCCTTTGTCTCGCCCGGCGATGAGGTCATCTACTCGGACCCGTCCTTCGCCCTGTACCCGCTCACTACGGATCTGCTGGATGGCGTGAGCGTCCAGATACCTGCGCGCGACTTCACGCACAACCTGGAGGCCTTCGCGGATGCCATCACGCCGCGAACCAGACTGATTTTCATCTCAAACCCCTATAACCCGACTGGGACGATAGTGACGGCCGAGCAGGTGGGTAAGTTCATGGAACGAGTTCCCGACACCTGCGTCGTGGTGTTTGACGAGGCTTACTTTGAGTATGTTGAATCGCCCAGGTATCCCAGAGCTCTGGACTACGTGCGCGAAGGCAGGAGAGCCATCGTTCTGCGGACCTTCTCGAAGGCCTACGGTCTAGCGGGCCTGCGCGTGGGCTACGGGATGACGACACCAGAGATAGCTGAGCCGCTCAAGCGGGTGCGAGCGCCCTTCAACGTGGCAGGAATAGCCCAAGTGGCGGCTCTGGCGGCCCTAAGCGACCCCGAGCACGTGGAGCGGTCCGTGCGCATGGTCAGCGAGGGCCGCCAGTATCTGTATACGGAGTGCAAACGGCTGGGATTGAGATGGGTGCCCAGCGAGGCAAACTTCGTGTTCATCGATGCCGGTGTGGACAGTTGCTGGCTCTTTGACCAGCTTATGCGTCGAGGCGTAACAGTGCGCACCGGCGATATCTTCGGCCACCCGACTTTCATACGCGTCACGGTCGGGACCCCTGGGGAAAACAAGATCTTCATCAGTGCCTTGGAGGAGGTGCTGAGCGCGCAGGTGCCGCGCCAAGGCCTGGGAGGATCATCATGATCATTGTAATGGCTCCTGGTGCAACGGACGAGGACATAGCCCAGGTTGTCCAGCGGCTGGAAGACCAGGGCTATGGGCATCACGTGTCCCGCGGCGTCGAACGGACGATCATAGGTGCCATTGGCGCGGCGGAGAGTGAGAAGCAGGCTCTGGCCGAGCAGCTCTCGCGGTTTCCGCAGGTGGAGCGTGTGGTGCCGATTCTGCGGCCATACAAGCTGGTTAGCCGCGAGCACAATCCGGAGACTACGCCTGTGGCCATTGGAGACTTCTGTTTCGGGCGTAAAAAGATCGGGGTGATAGCCGGCCCCTGCGCGGTCGAGAGTCTGGATCAGCTTTGCCAGACAGCTCACTTGGTGAAAGAAGCGGGAGCCGTTGCTCTGCGGGGCGGTGCCTTCAAGCCGCGCACCTCGCCCTATGCCTTCCAGGGGCTAAGGGAGGAGGGCCTGCTGTGCCTGGCCAAGGCCCGGGAGCAGACGGGGCTGCCCGTGGTCACCGAGGTCACGGACCTACGCGACGTGGAGCTGGTGGCCAAGTACGCGGACTGCCTGCAGGTTGGCGCCCGCAACATGCACAACTACGACCTGCTGCGCGAGGTGGGTCGCACGCAGAAGCCGGTGCTGCTCAAGCGTGGATTGGCCGCCACTGTGGAGGAATGGCTGCAGGCTGCCGAGTACGTCGCGAGCGAGGGCAACCTGCAGGTGATACTGTGCGAGCGAGGCATCCGCACCTTTGAGACCGCAACGCGCTTCACCTTCGACCTGTCCGGGGCAGCCTTCGCCAAGCAAGAGACGCACCTGCCGGTCATCGCCGACCCCAGCCACGCGACGGGCCTGCACAAGCTCGTGGATCCTGTCTCGCTGGGCTCGATAGCCTCCGGGCTGGACGGCCTGGAGATCGAGGTACACCCTCACCCTGACCGGGCTCTGTCGGATGGGCCACAGTCTCTGACGCCGCGTCGTTTCGCTGCGCTGATGGAGCAGCTTCGCGCGGTGGCTGAGGCGGTAGGTCGGGAGCTCTAGAGCCATGGCCGACAGCAAGCAGGTGGCCGGATTTGAGCGGGCGGCGATTCTGGGCATTGGTCTGATCGGCGCGTCCTTCGCCCTCGCGCTGAAGGAGGCGTGTCTGGTGGATGAGGTGGTAGGTGTGGCGCGCCGGCAAAGTACGAGGAACGCTGCCGAGCGCCTCGGGGCGGCCGACCGGACACTCGCCGACCCACAAGAGGCCGTGCGTGGCGCGGACCTCGTCTACCTTGCTACTCCTGTGGGAACGATCGTCCACCATCTCCACCTGATTGCTGGCGACCTGCGTGAGGGTTGTCTGGTCACCGATGCAGGTAGCGTGAAGGCCGCGATCTGCAGGACGGCGGCTGAGGCGCTGCCAGAGAGGGTGTGCTTCGCCGGTGGGCATCCCATGGCCGGATCGGAGCGTTCAGGCCCCGAGGCTGCTCGCGCCGACCTATTTGCTGGCAACGTGTACTTCGTCGTCCCGGCACAGCCCGGCGGCGACGAGGCCGTGGCCCGTCTGGTAGGCTTGGTCAAGGCAATAGGAGGTCGGCCCTTGCTTGTGGATGCCTCCGAGCACGACACCATTCTCGCAGCCACTAGTCATCTCCCCCATGCCGTGGCCGTAGCGACGATGCTCGCTGTGGCCGAACTTGTGCCCGACGAGCGCCAGCGTGCCGACTTCTCTGCCGGCGGCCTGCGCGACACGACACGCATTGCGAGTGCATCGCCGGAGTTGTGGCGCAACGTTTTTCTCGCCAACGCCCAGGATCTAACGCCGGCCTGCCGTCTCACTGCTGAGTTGCTGCGGGAGCTCGCCGACGCTGCGGAACAAGGCGACAAGGCGCGGCTACTCGACTTATTGGCTCGGGCGCAGATGGCACGCGAAGCCTTGAGCCGGGAGCTTTCGGGAGGACAGGAACCCTGAAGCGTATCATTGTCTCCCCAAGCCCGCCCTTGCGCGGGGTAGCGCAGGTGCCGGGCGACAAGTCCCTATCACACCGTGCCGCAGTCTTAGGCGCCATGGCCGAGGGCCAGACCGTGGCCGAGGGCTTCCTAGTCGCGGAGGATTGTCTGCGTTCACTCGCGGCTGTGGAGGCACTAGGATGTCGCGTAAGCCGCGACGGGACGACGGTTACGATCCAGAGTGACGGGTACAAGGCCTGGCAGCCGCCCACAGGAGTGCTTGATCTGGGCAACTCCGGTACGAGCCTGCGGCTGTTGCTGGGCGCGCTGGCCGGGCGCCCCTTTCGGACCGTCCTGGACGGCGACGACAGTCTCCGCCGACGGCCCATGGACCGTGTCGCTGAGCCGCTTGGACGCATGGGAGCACGCGTGGTGGGACAGGGCGAGTGTTGCCTACCCCCTGTGACCGTCACAGGCGGGCGGCTTGTAGGAATCGAGTACCGCATGCCCGTGGCCAGCGCCCAGGTAAAATCCGCGCTGCTGCTGGCTGGCCTACAGGCCCAGGGCAGGACGGGCGTCTTCGAACCGGGCCCGTGTCGCGATCACACCGAGCGGATGCTCGGGGACTTTGGCGTCGAGGTGGGCCGCGAGGGACCCTGGAGCTGGGTGGATGGGCCTTGTAGCCTGAAGGCGTGTCATTTGTGCCTTCCGGGCGACTTCTCCTCCGCTGCCTTCCCTATCGCGGCGGCGGTACTGGTACCAGGCAGCAGTGTGAGGATCGAGAAGGTGGGGCTCAACCCCACCCGGACGGGGTTGCTGGACATCCTCTCCGCCATGGGCGCATCGATGGAGCACTCGCAGGCGCCAGAATCGGCGGGAGAGCCGTGGGGGGCTATCACCGTACGCTCCAGCACCCTAGCGGGTGTGCACATCGAGGGCGAGGTGTTGCCGAGAGCCGTGGACGAGCTTCCTCTGGTTGCGGTGCTGGCCACGCAGGCAGAGGGCAAGACGGTTGTCAGCGGCGCTGCGGAGTTGCGGGTGAAGGAGAGCGATCGTATCAGGGCAATGGCCGAGGGACTGAGGGCTCTAGGCGCCGACATCACGGAGAAGCCTGACGGCTGGATCATCCGCGGACCGAGAAGGCTGCGCGGCGCGCGGGTCGTCGCCGAGCTGGATCACCGGGTCGCGATGGCCTTGGCGGTGGCTGGTCTTGTGGCTGAGGGCGAGACTATAATCGAGGGCGCCGCAACGGTGGCGACATCCTTTCCAGAGTTCGTAGAGACGCTTGTGTCGCTTGATGCAAGGATGACAACTGAATGAGGCCTCAGGAAGAGCGGCCGGTTGAGATCAAGATTGCTATTGACGGTCCGGCGGGTTCGGGAAAGAGCACGCTGGCGCGTTCGCTGGCCGAAACGCTGGACTATCTGTATGTGGACACGGGTGCCATGTACCGTGCGGTGGCGTACCTGGCGGCCAAGAAAGGGCTAGACCCAGCCAAGGAGGAAGACAGGGCACGCATCGCCGAGATAGCCGCTCAGATTGAGTTTCACTTCGAATGGCAGGACAGCGATATGAAGCTGTATGTGGACGATGAGGACGTCAGCGACGTGATCCGGACGCCCGAGGTAGAGCGGTTGTCGTCGCCGGTATCGGCCATCCCAGAGGTGCGCGAGGAACTTGTGGCGACGCAACAGGCCCTCGCCCAGGCTGGTGGGATTGTTATGGACGGGCGCGACATCGGAACGGTAGTCCTGCCAGATGCCGACGTAAAGCTTTACGTGGTTGCATCGCCAGAGGAGCGGGCGCGCCGGCGATGGCGGCAGCTTCGTGAGCGCGGTGTATCACGCCCCTACCAGACCGTGCTGCTGGAGACCACCGAGCGGGATAAGCGCGACAGCTCGCGGCCTGTTAGTCCCCTACGGCCTGCGGACGATGCGGTAACTATCGACAGCACCAACCTCACACAGCAAGAATGTCTGGAGCGGGCGCTGGAGATTGTGGAGGGGGCCCTGCGCCGCCGTGGACAGCAGCTCTGAGCAACGCTGGAGATGGACTAAGCGCGAGCCTCGTCCGCCCGATAGTGCGTGGCCCTTTACTTACCGCTTCGCGTATTACTTCTTATTCCCCCACCTGATTATGCCCTTGCTGGGTGGCAAAGAGGTCTACGGCAAGGAGAACGTCCCGCTGGAGGGAGGGGCCATCGTGGCGCCCAACCACGTCAGCTACGTTGATCCTCCGCTTGTGGCGGCGTGTCTTCCGCGGCGGACGTACTTCATGGCCAAGCGCGAACTGTTCGAGCTGCCGATTCTCGGACGTTTTATGCATGACAACTACGCCTTTCCCGTTGAGCGCAGGGGGAGCGACCTGGTGGCGCTGCGTCATGCAGTGGAGGTGCTAAAGGCTGGCGAGCTGCTGCTGATCTTTCCCGAGGGAACACGTAGTGAGGATGGAGAGATTGGTCCAGGGGAGTTGGGCTGTGCCCTGGTGGCAGGCCGTGCCGGAGTGCCCATCGTGCCCTGCGCAGTGGTTGGCACTGAACGCATACTGCCGCGCGGCGCCAAGATGTTACATCGAGGACGCCTATACTGTGCCTTTGGCGAGCCGCTAAGGGTGGAGCGCGACGCTGAAGGCCGGCTGAGCCGCGAGGTCCTACAGGCCGCCACGGACACTCTTATGGAGCGGCTGCGCACCCTGCGCCAGCAAATGCTCGCCGTGCGCGAGGAGAGAGAAAGGGCACGGCACCACAGATCAGCGCATACCCGCGGGGCCTAAGCCGTACCGATCGGAGAGGCCCCGTCCCATCCACGCTAGGCCCGCGCCGCAGTCTCGTGCATAAGGTCCCTCAGCGCTGGATAGGCTCGTAGGTACTTGTCAAAGTAGAAGTCGTAGACTTCGGCGTTGGCCGGATTGGGCTCGACCTTGCGCGTAACGTGGACCATCCTCTCCGCCGCTGCCTCGAAGTCGGAGAACAGCCCCGCTCCGACCGCTGCACACATTGCCGTGCCTAGCGCCGTTGCCTCGGGCAGGGCCGTGGTGTAGAGGGGCACCTGGCAGACGTCCGCATGGATCTGTAGCCACAGGGCCGAGCGCGTGCCGCCTCCGCAGGCATAGATGCCCTCAGCGGTAAAGCCCGCCTGGGCCAAGTCCTCCAAGATGTGCCGCGTGCCCATGGCTGTGCCCTCGTAGATGGCCCGCAGCAGGTGGCCCAAGCCGTGGCTAAGGCTTAGGCCTATCACAGCGCCTCGGGCCAAGGGGTCGCGAATCGGCGTACGGTTGCCCTGCCAGTAATCCAGTAGCACCAAACCCTCCGCGCCCGGAGGCACAGCGGCAGCCTTGCCGTCCAATACCTCGAAGCGATGGCGACCGGTCTGCTGGGCCTCAAGCTCCTCGCGATAGCCGAAGTTGTCGGCGAGCCAGTCCACCAGAGCGCCCGTGGCGGTCTGGCCGCCCTCGAGGATCCACGTGCCTTCAATCAGCGCGTCGGGATAGGGCCCCCAGACGTGCGATTCGAAGATTCCGTGGTCGCACAGAGCCATGTGGCACGTGCTGGTGCCCATGACCAGCGCCATGCGGCCAGGCTTCACCACAGCCACACCCAGCATTGCAGCGTAGGCGTCGATGCCGCCTTGGGCCACAGGGATACCCGGACGCAGGCCCAGCTCAACGGCGGCCTGAGACGTCAGTTCACCTGCTAAGGCGCCCATAGGCAGGACTTCCTGGGGCCACTTCTCCTGGAGCTGCGACAGGCCAAGGACCTCAAGCAGGCCCGTGGGCCAGCCACCCTCGGGGCGGGCGTAGTTCCACTTGCAAGTCACATTGCACTGCGAGGCCGTCCAGCGCCCGGTGAGCTTGTGCATCAGCCAGTCGGTCTCTTCGGCGATGAGGTCGGCCGCGGCGAAGACCTCGGGTTCGTGCTTGCTCAGCCACCAGGCCTTGGGGATCATCCACTCGGGAGACTCCTGCCACGACACATATTTCAGAATAGGGTGTCGTGTAGCCGTGATGGCGGCAGCTTCCTCGTGGGCGCGCTGGTCCATCCACAGCAGTGCCGGGCGCAACGGCGTGCCGTCGCGCCTGCAGGCTACGACAGTGCAGGAGGTACCATCCACGGACAGGCCCGCAATGTCACCGGGCGAGGCACCGGAAGCGGCCAAGGCGGCTGCAACGGTTGCTCTGGCTGCGGCCCACCAGTCGTCAGGATTCTGTTCAGCCCACGCGGGGCGAGGGTAAGCTATAGGGTATTCCTGGCTTGCCTCGCCCAAGACCCTGCCCCCGGTGTCAACGACTACGCTGCGCAGGCCCTGAGTGCCGCAGTCAATCCCGATCAGAAGTTCGCCTTGGGCCATGACAGTCTCCCCTTCCCAGCGCTTTCACCGAGCCAGGTCACGCCAGGGCTTCGTGTGCTGGAAGGTAGTTTGAGTCTTGGGTGAGAAGACTCGCCTCACTCGGCACGGATCCCTCAGCACACTACCATCCGTCCAGATGCACTGCCTCCATCGGGCCCGGGCCCTTAGGCTTGGGCTCCGACTCTGGGAAACCTACCGCGATCAGTGCCGAAACGCGGATGTTGTCAGGCAGGTTGAGAACATTGCGCACGTGTTCCTCGCGCTCCATGCCTCGTTTCTCACTGCCGCGCACGCCCACCCAGCAGGTGCCCAGACCGAGAGCCGTAGCCTGAAGGAGGACGTTTTCGATGGCGGCCGCGCAGTCCTCGGGCCACCAATGAGGCGACTTTTTCTCGTCAGCGCAGACGGCTATGACCACAGGACTTTGGGCGCAGAAGTTAGCCCACTGGTGTGTATGGGACAAGGCCGTGCGCTTCTTGGCGTCGCGGACAATGATAAGGTGCCACGGACGCGCATTGTTTGCCGACGGTGCAGACAGCCCCGCGCGGATCAATTCGTCAATCATTTCCTCGGGCACAGGGTCGGGCTTGTAGGAGCGGCAACTGGCTCGCCTAGCAATGGCATCCAGCATGGCCATCGCACTCCTGTGTTTCGATTTTTATCTATCTTCTGCGTCGGGCTTCAGGAACCTGCCGGACCCCAACGTGGCAAGGGGTCAGGGACGAATTCGGCCACGTCAGACCCACCGCTGATAAGATCCACCTCAGGCGGACAGGCCAGTAGGTCCACTATCTCAACGCCGTCGACGGTGACGGTGCGACCGCCCGCTTCGGCCAGGATCGCTAGTCCAGCGGCCAAGTCCCAAACCGACCAGTTGGTAGTCAGCGCTACGTCCACATGCTCCTCCGCACAGGCAACTAACTGCAGGGCGATGCTGCCCAGACTGCGGACATGCCCCAGCGAGCGTGGGGGCGTTCCGTACCTGCGAAGTGCTGTGGTCGTCATGGCGAGCAGGCTATTACGGCCCAGGCGGGTCGGACCACGCTGTAGATGCTGCCCGGCGCGATAGGCGCCTTGGCCTTCTCTTCCCCACCATGCCATGCCCAAAGCTGGAGCTACTACACAACCCGCAATCGGCCTGCCCTCGCGCAGTACGCCCACAGACACCGACCACAGAGGATCGCCGCGCGCGTAGGACACAGTACCGTCTATGGGGTCGAGCGCGAACAATAGCTGCGAGGTCTCGCCTACGCACCCCTCCTCCTCACCCAGCACTGGCATTTCCGGAAAGCGTCTACGCAGACCGTGACGCAGCAGCTTCTCGACCTGGAGGTCGGCCTCTGTCACGATGGTACCGTCGGGCTTCTCGCAAGGAGCGACGGAGGCCTGCATCTCAAGCGCCAAGAGCCCGGCACGCTGTGAGAGTTGCAGGAGAAACTCCAGGTCGTCTACACCCAGGATCATAAGCACAGGGCTTCCTTCATCAGTATCTTGGACAGAGGCCTACCTCGCCGCTTTTCATCCTCTTACCTCTTCTGCGGCACCGGCGGGTATCCCCTGCTGCTTGCCGAACACGTCGAAGTAAGAGGACGAGAGGGCAGCCGCCATGAGCAGAATCACGCCGGAAGTGTACGCCCACAGGCCGAAGAGCACCACGCTGGTCATGGAGCCGTAAAGGCTAGAATAGGCCGTAGAGCGGCCGATGAAGTGCGAGAAGAGCGGCGCCACGATGTGCCAGAGGAGCGTGGCAACGGCTGCGCCTAGCAGAGGCACTCGCGCGGGCACCCACTCGCCCGGTATGAAGCGGTAGATGAGCCAGAAGGCGACGAAGACGAGCGCTCCCGCGAGGATTCTGATGAGCGGCAGCCAGATGGCACCCATAGCTGTTCCAAGCCGCGGATCCAAGACCATGAGGCGGGCGCGGAGCGTGGCCACACCCGAGATAAGCAGCATATAGCCCCCCAGCAGGCCGGCGGCCGCCAGGAGCATGACGAAGGCGAGCAGTTTGCGGGTAAAAAAGCTGCGAACGGGGCGCCCGTGCCACACGCGGGTGAGCGAATCTTCCAGCACCTCGAAGAGGCGGTGGCCCGACCAGACTAGCGCGAGAACGCCAAGAGCTCCTGTAAGCGACGGGTCGGAATGCGACAACGAGTCGGCTATGCGACGGCTTAGGTCCACCGCGGTCTCAGGGGATATGGCTGTCAGAGCGTCCTGGATACGATCGAGGACCAAGCCGCGCCGGCCCATGGCCAGACCCAGCACCCAGACCATGAAGATGCCCAGCGGCATGAAGCATGTCAGGGCGTAGAAGCCAATGGCCGCAGCCATGAGACTGGAGCCGGCCGTGCCGCTGCGTCGGTAGGCCAGAACGAACATGAACCAGACCTTGGGCAGCAGGCCACATGGGCCAACCAGGGCCCCGTTGCCCTCTGCGAGGTTCCTTGGCTCTGGCCCACCGTGCTCCTTGTTGTGCATACGGCCTTAGACCTCAGGAGACCTCAGGACTGCGGTTGCGGCCGCGAATGTCCTGGACTCGCGGGTTGTGGATCCATTCCTGCAGTTGTTGTGGTGGAGCTGTGGCCTTCCCCGCGCGCTACTTACTTAGCGCCTCGAGCGCCTCGGCCACGCGGTGCCGGTGTTCAAGCATGGGTAGCGGCTGGTGGGAAAACTGCGTGGCGTCCTCGCCCATGACCGCCGCCGGCACCTCCAACAGCGCCCGGGCCTTCTTAGCCGCAGCGCTATTGGGCTGTTTGCTGATGGCTTCGCGCAGCATCCATAGATACTCGTAGTCGTCGATGCCGTCGCGGAGCTGCTCCCAGCGGTAGCAGTCCACTGGCCCTTCGATGTACTTGGTCTCCTGGTCTTGCCAAGCCCGTCGGTTCGGCGGATACAGGAACCGCCCGTCACCGTTGCCCCAGTACCCTACAGCCCCCGGCTTGGAGTCCGCCGTGTAGCTCATCGGGTCCTCCCAGGGGTTCTGGTACTTCTCGCCGAACAGCCCACCGCAGGTCCACCAAGTGGTTGTCCAGATCAGACAGCCCTCGACGTTCCACTTCCATGTGGCCCACAGCCAAGCGCGCATGTCGGTATGGGGATGGTCAATAAACAGCCCCAACCAGGGCGCCCGCGGGCCACAGCAGACGTACCACCAGACGCGATCGCCTTCCTTTTGCCGTGCGTGCAGCACCTCGGGGCTATAGTTAGACAATACCGGACACCACAGATCCACGGCGCCGTACAGTGGCGGCTCGGGCTGCTCAGTAAGCATTCGAGTCAGCTTCGGGGCAAGGCGCTTGATGAGCTTCATACGCTCGACGACAAAGTCATAGTCCTCCTCGCCTGGCTCGTCGTACCAGTAGATGTAGGCCTTCTTTAGCCAGCCCTTCTCTTCCAAGTGGTTCTGCAACTCCATCAGGTAGTCGCCCATCAGGCGCTCGTAATCGGGCGTCCCGAACTTGAAGGGACCGAAGCGTCCCGGATCGTAGTTGGGGTAACGTCCGCCTCCAAGCCCCATCACCGGCAACACGAAGCTGGTGAAGTGGTAGTCGTCCAGATACTTGGCGGCCTGGCGGTCCCACTCCGTCCAGTCGATTGTGACCTTGACGTCGTCCGGCGTGGCCTCGAAGCCTGGGTCGGCGAGCAGGTTCGGGCCGTCGGGCTCCACGCCCAAGTACAGATCGTCGAACCACGTCGTGCCCATGGTCTGGCCTGGCTCCATCCATCGCGTCGGCCTGAGAGTGAAGCTCAGGCTAACGGCCTCGGCGTTGAACCGCGCGGGATCAATGAGCACTTCGTACTGCTTCCACTGGGTCGTGCCCGACAAGACTACGTCGATGTTGTTGCCCGAAAGCCATTGGCCCGCCGCGTTGATCTGACCCAGGGTCACCATGAACTCCTGGCCCTCAGAGGCAGTCTTCGCCCAGAGCCGAAGTACGTAGGGTTTGCCCCGTTCCAGTGGGATCTTGCCATCCATCACGGCCGAGGGATTTCCCACAGGACTGTCGTCAACAATCTTGAGACATTGCTTACCTGTGTGAGGATCTTCAGTGTCGTACTCACCGCCGCTCCACGCAAAGCCGCTGGTCTTCACCTCGAACCCCTTGGTCCAGAAGCGATATGGTGCGATGTGATGGTCGCGCCAGTCCTGCATGTAGAGGTCCCAAACCTGCTCGCGCACTTGAGCATCCTCGGCGGCGGTCAGGTTGTGATACCGCCAGATCTCACCCTGGCCCAGCCCCAATCCGGTCTGGACATGAACCTCCTCGGGAATGGCGAAGGAGAACACGCGCACTCGCAGCGGCACCTGGGCTCTCCAGCCGTCAGCTGCTGCCAGGGAGACCGTGCCGCGGTAGATGCCGGGCCGCGCCTCGCGCGGGGCGTGCACCGTCAGCCACAGGGGGAGATTACGGCCGGCTGGAGCGTCCAAGGGGCCTTTCACAGCAGGTAGCGGGTCGGGCCACCAGCTTTCCGCCCCGAACTTGTCCGTCGGATGCTTGACATAGACGTATTCAACCTGCTTGATCGATACGGCCGAAGCGGGCAGCGTGCCCCTTTCGCCCCTAAGGTCACTGACCGAGACTCGCAGGCCAGTCAGGTTGCGCCGAGGCCGTACAACAAGCTGCACGGGCTCAAACTCCGCGCGTGCCAGTTCGACGTAAAGCTCTGGGTTGCGCTTGGTAGGGACGGCGCGCTCGCGGCCTATCTTCCACGCACCCTCGCACCACCACAGGTCCGCCGTCCCATCGGCCGAGATGAGATAGCCATAGCTGGCGTCCTGTATGTGCGGCACGGTCACCTGGCCCGCGTCGGCCGCGAAGACCGGCTTGCCGCCCACGGTCACACGCAGGCCCAGGTCGTAGGTCCCCACCTTTGTAGCCTGCCAGGGTATCTTGACTTCCCGGGTTGCGCCCGCAGCGACAGAAGCATCAGCGCCAAAGCTTATGGGCTTGCCCTCGCGCTCGGGAGTGAGCACCAGCTCAGCACGGAGTCGAACTGCCGTCGCGGCCCTGTTGGTCATGGTCATCTGGGCCACACTTTCGCCTATGCCGGTGCCCAGGTCTTTAACAGCCACGGTCAGGTCGGGGCTCTCCTGCTCGATTGTTACGTAAGTGGTGGCTCCCTGCCTGCTACCCAAGTCCCGGTCCAGTGTCGCGGAGAAGGTATAGGCGTTGACCTGGAAGGAGCCAGGGGCAGAGTCTGCACGCTCATCTTCTTGCTGGCCGGGCGAGCGCAGGCGCACCATCAAAGCCTCTGCTGGTAGCAGAGCCACCGGCACGGGAAACTCGCCGGCTGCTACCTTGTCCAGCGTGCCGATTTGCTCCCACTTCTGCCCGTCGCTGCTTGCCTCGACAACACAGGTGCCTTCGGTATGGTAGTTGACTGCTAGGGTCACCTTCACCTCGGTCAGACGAGCGCCAGGAACCGTGTGCTTGTAGACAACAGAGGCCCCGGGGCCAAAGACCCAGCGGCTCGAGTTGTAGCCCGCGGTGAATTCAGCTAGGGGGCGGGCGTAGTTGTTGGCGTAGCCGGAGAAGGGATGTGAGAAGACATAGGAGGTACCCTCCACCCTCTCGCCCTCGCCCAGCTCAAGGTCGCCGAAGCGTTTGTGGATGGCCAGGGTCGGGAGAAGTTCCACGTCGTCAAAGTAGACGCGACCGCGCGTTTCCCATACACCCACTCGTAGGTAGGCATCGGCCGGAATCGTCGAAGGCGAAAGGAACACATACCGCGCTCGGGTCCACTCCGTACTTCTGCCCCAGTCGTCGTTGGCGAAGACTGGCCCGGAGACAACGCAGCCGCCGCTGGTTCCCGCGTCGGCCCGCGACCAGAAGCTCATCTGATAGAGTTGGTTGGGCTTCCAGGGCAGGTCGTGGCAGGCCCAAAAGGCGACACCTCTTCCCTCACCCTCCACGGCGACACAACGGCGGCCGGAGTGAGCCCCACCACTAACCCACTCGCCTGCGCCCTCCAGAGTCCAACCGGTGGGCCGATCGCCCTCGCCTTGCTCGAAGGAGCCGTTGGGCACGATGGACCCGGTCTCGGCGGCAGCCGCAAGGGTGGCAATAGCAAAAGCTAACAGCACAGGACCAAAGAGTCGCAGGTTCAGCATTGTTATCACCAAAGGTTTTTTCTCGCCAACTCTGGCTACTCCTGCCTCGGCTCCCGTGCCGTTGAGAAGACCTCAGGTGCAGCGATCCTGCGGTACCGGCGCAACGGGCGAGTGGCAGGGCAAAGGCAAGGAAAGAGGTGCAGGACCTTGCGACCGTGCCCCGGGCAGGGCGAGACAACGAGCCCAGAGGGAATAGCGGCCTGGCCAGCACGCCGGCAGAACCAGAAGCAGCCTTCGTCGGTCAAAGCCAATGTGGAACGTGCGGTTTTAGCTAGGGGCTATGGACGGCCGTGATTCTCCGCTACAATGAACAAGCCTGGAGGTGGTCTGATGCGCAACGTCGCAATCGTCGTGGTACTGGTTACGCTAATCGTCATCGGTGGCTGTGGTGGGTCCAGCCTGATTGCCCATGCGCTGAGCCTAATAAAGCTCGCCGACGTGGTCCTGGACATCAAGGATCGGGTAACGCCTGACGAAGAGGAAAAACTGACGGTTCTGCTCGACGGATACGTTGTGCGTACCGATGCGCCCAACAGCGCCGGAGCGTTGGAGATCAGCCGACTGCCGGTCGGCAAATTCCTGGTATCTCTGGTGAGTGCGGACCGGCGCAACGGCTGGCACGGCACTGTCCAGATAGGCTCAGGTGGCGCAACAACCGCGGTGAACCCCTTCTCTGGGCCCGTGATCTCGGGGACGGTGAGCAGGCAGACAGAGACCGCCGGGCAAGTGCCTGTGGCCAATGCCGTCGTGGTCGCCTTCGAAGACGGCGCAAACCGTCTGGCCAATGGCCAGGGGCCGCTGCGGATCGGCGGCCTGTCGCAGGGCGGACACATGATGGCCATGACCAACGACCAGGGCGGCTACGTGCTGGGACCAAGCAAGTACGGCAAGTGGCTTGTGGCTGTGTTCCAGCCCGGCTATTATGCGGACGCGAAGGCCGTCGAAGTAGTGGCCGGCGGAGATGTCGGCAACACGAACCTGCTGCTGCGACCACAAGCCAACGCGTCTAAGGCCACCCTGTCAGGGACGGTGGTTGCCGACGCCAATGGCGTGCCGCTGTTCGCCGCCCTGGCGCGTGCAGACCTCTCGCAGTCACAGCCCTTGGCCGTGCAGGTGTCCTCGGAGACTAGGGTGGCCGTCCAAAGCGCAACAGGCTTGACTCTGCCCGCCGGCGCCTGGTTCAGTTGGCACTTCTTCGCGACGACAACGTCCACGGCGGGCAGCTACTCTCTGTCCGTGCCGGCGACTACGGTGCGGGCGTGGGCCTATAAGTACGGCTACGCGGGGGCTTCCCGCGACCTGACTCCTTTGGCCGGGAGCGTGGTCTCGTCCGACTATCGCCTCCAGGCCCAGTGACGTAAGGGAGGCACGCGAGTCGGCCAGGTTGGGCGGGCCCGGTGAGCGGGCCCTATTGTGGTGATTATGGTGCCTGTCAAAAGGCGTTATCGAGGAACCCAAACCTCGCACTGGGGCGTTGTTAGTGCTGTGAGAGCTACAATCACGAAGCATTGGCGAGGCTTTGGGCCGTACCGGAGGTCTAAGCAATGAGCTGGCGACTGCAGCTTGCGGTCGTGGGTGTATTGGCATTGTTGGCGATAGCGTTGGCCGGCTGTCAGCCCCGGGCGACAGAGGTTGCCGCACAGCCCGGTGAATCACAGGCGGAAGCCGGGCACGAGCATGATCACGAGGCCGAGAAGCCAGCAACCCAG
Organism: Armatimonadota bacterium; assembly: GCA_029777735.1. Taxonomy (GTDB): domain Bacteria; phylum Armatimonadota; class Zipacnadia; order Zipacnadales; family FEN-943; genus JAKORR01. The sequence goes on from JAKORR010000504.1 coordinate 18,627, forward strand.
CAGGAGCAGGAAAAGAAGCCGTCCACAGCTGCCGCGAAGAAAATGCTTGAGAGCGATGACGCGCGTGCCCAAGCGCAAGCGGTGGAGGCGCTCGTCCAGGGAATTGGAATGCTGAGTGGGGCCGAGGCGCAGGAGGCCCTCGCGGAGCTGGGTGCTGTGGCGGCCAGCAGCGAGAGACCGCTGGAGCTTCGGCGCTTGGCAATAGTAGGCCTTTCCCTGGTAATCGACAAGAACCCCGAGGCGGCCACGATCATAAAGAAGCTGGCGGCTGACCAGGACCCTCAGATCCGCCAAGCCGTCGTTGAGGTTCTGGAGCGGCTTGAGCCCAGTCCAGTAGCCCTCGAGATAGCCGCCAAGCTCACGCAAGACACTGACCCTGTCGTGCGGGCCCACGCCGTCCGCGTTCATACCCTGTTGAAGGCGGCAGCCTCCAAGGGCAAAGCATATGCCGAACTTATCTCCGCCCTCGGCAACCCAGAGGGTGATTCCTCGGCCCAGGCTGCCATCAAACTGATAGTGGCCGGCGGCGACAACCCAAAGGCAGTTTTGCCACCGCTCCTTCAGGCCTTTTCGACGAGCCCCAACGCGCGTCAGCGCCATGCCATCGCGTTGTGCATCGCCATGATCTGCGCCGGTGAGAACCCTCAGCAGCGCAAGTTTGGGCAGCTCGCCATGACGACCAAGAAGGTCGCGGTAAGACTGCACCCCGCGCTAACAGAAGGTGTGCCGCCCTTGCTCAAGGCGCTGCGAGATCCCGACCACTATGTGCGGGAGATAGCCGCACAGGGCCTGGGCTACATTGGCGATCCGCAATCCGCAGAGGCCCTTGGCGAGGCGCTGTTTGACAAGTCGCCGTCGGTCCGACGGCGGGCGGCGTCCGCGCTGATCACCGTGCCGGCTAAGGCCGCCCAGCCCGCGCTGGAGCGGGCCGCTAAGTCAGATCCCGATCCAGCGGTGCGTAGGTATGCAGTCGAGGCCTTGGGCTGGATTGAGGACTCCTCGGTCGTGCCTTCGCTCATCGCCGCAGCTTCCGACCCCAGCGCCCGCGTGAGACGCTTCGCGGCCCAGGAACTCGGGCGGCGCAGTGCCCCCGAGGCCCTCGAAGCGCTCGTGAGCCTCTTCTCTGATCCTGATCCTGACGTACGCTGGCAGGCGGTGCTGGCGGTTGGAAAACTGCGGGACAAGCGCGCCATGGACGCGCTCATCGCGGCCCTCAACGACCCAGTCCCGCAGGTATCCAATGCTGCTGAGCGCGCCCTGCAGCGCCTCGGCGTGGCGCGCAGCAGAGAGAAGTACCTCGAGCAGGGATAGGTGCCGCTTCCGGCCCGGAGCCTGTGCTAAGGTGCTAAGGCTCTGTGTCCGCGCGGGGAAGGCAGCTGGGGATGGGGCAGCGTGGTAAGCCTCTGGCCCCTGCTCAGAGGTTCCAGACACTCCTCTCCCTAAGTTCCTCTACGGCGCTTATTCCTGCCTGTCTCCCTATTTTTGTGCTTCGTTCCACTCCCTGGGTGGAGTAGTGTCCAGAGTAAAGCTCCATTGGGGAGATAGCTCTCCCGACAGGAGGACAGGAATAGAGGCTCCTGGCTAGCCGAAAACGTCCTAACAGGTGGGCTCAGAGTGCACGAGACGCAGCGGGAACTCCCAGAAACGGAAGTTCCCGCTGCCTTTGGACCTTCTCTGACTTGTATGCTGGGGAGGGCCCAACCAGTGCTATCTGATCCTGACTTCGCGACCGGTTTCCCCCGACTTGTAAATAGCGTCGAGGACTTTCTGGGTCTTGAGGGCCTGCTCTCCAGGGACCGGCGAGGGCAAGCCCTCGCGGATGGCTTGGACGAACCGGCGGATCTCTTCGGAGTGCGAGGCGATGCCAGCGTAGGGATTGACCTGAACGGTGCTGTTCATCAGCGCGCCGAACTCTTCGCGGACAAGGGTGACGGGGTTGAGCTGGAGGCCTCCCTTGTCACCGCATACGCGGACCTGGCTCTCATGGCCCGGAATGTTGAGCGCCCAGCTCGTTTTAAGGTCCACGACAATACCGCCTTCAAGCCGGATAGTGGCGACGGCGAAGTCCTCGGGCACAGTGTAGCGCTTCGGATCGTGCTTCATAACGCTAGGCTTATTGGATATTTCCAGGAAGGTGCCTGCGCTGACCGCCAGAGGCTGCGGAAAGCCAAGCAGGTGAAAGGTGAGGTCGAGGATGTGCACGGCGAGGTCGTAGACTGGGCCGCCTGCGCTGGCCTTCTTGTCGATGAACAGGCCCCAGGCAGGCACACCACGCGGCCGCAGCATTACGGCCTCAGCGAAGTAGGGCCTGCCCACAGCGCCGCTGTCCATAATGTCCTTCATGAGAAGGGCTTCCGGCGTGAAGCGGAAACTCTGGGCGATCATGAGCATCTTGCCGGCTTCCTCGGCGGCCGCGATCATCTTCTCGGCCTCGCGTGCGGAGGTCGCCATGGGCTTTTCCACAATGACATGAGCACCAGCCTTGAAGGCCTGCACCACGGGGTCCATGTGGTAGCAGTTGGGGGTGCACACGTCAACCAGGTCCAGCGGCAGTTTGCCGGCGGCCGCATCGCGGAACATCTTGCGGTAGTCCGTGTACTGCCTCTCAGCGGGCACCTCAATGCCATGCTTGGCGCGAAGCTCGTCGGCGCAGGCCTTTAGCGCCGCCTCGCTGATGTCCGCCAGTGCGAAGATCTCGACATCGGGCAGAGCCACCCACCCGGGAACATGGGCCCCGCGGAAAATGCCTCCTGTCCCGACGACCCCAAGTTTGTACGTCTTCGCCATTTCTGATGGCCTCCTTGATTTTACGGCAAGATAAAACGCCGGCGAACGCCGACGCCTTGGTCGCTGCGTCGCGGACCTATTCGCTACAATAGGTGCTCGTCCTCCGGGTCGTAGGCCGGTGTGGTCACTACCACTGCCCGCATCTTGCCCAGGGCCCGATGGACCACTCCCGGGGGCAGGTAGACGGCGGTACCAGGCTTCACGGGCACTGAGCATCCGTTCAGCTCCAGAGTGCCCTCTCCCTCGAAAATGTGGTAAACCTCCCACGTTGCCTTGTGGAAGTGCGCCTGGGCGTCGGACAGGTCGACTACGTGCAGGCCCACTTGCGCGGCCCTCGCCCGAGTCAGCAGCCGGTAGCTAGCACCGCAGGAATGCAGAACCGGCTCGACGTCCTCCAAGTGCGCGACTACGGGTTCCTCGCTGGCCATGACGACACTGCCTCTCCTTATACCTCTATATACCTCTATCAACTTCCCACCTGCGTCGCCCTTCCCTACTCCCGAGGGCGCGGTGTAGGTCGGTCCAGGACCGAGCGCCCCGATTTGACCCCGAGCGAGTCAGGTGGCTACAATCAGGTCGATACTCCGATGGAAACAGCAAGCAATTCTCAACCATTGCTACCTCCGTGGCTCAGAGTCAAGATCGGCAAAAACCGGCAGGGCGCCACGACGCGGCGCGTGCTGGCCTCGTGCGGTGTTCATACCGTCTGTGAGGAGGCCCGGTGCCCGAACGTAGGCGAGTGCTTCGGCTGCGGTACGGCAACCTTCATGATTCTGGGCGACATCTGCACGCGCGACTGTGGCTTTTGCGCTGTGAGGCACGGGCAGCCGCCGGCCGTGGACCCAGAGGAGCCCTACCGCGTGGCAAGGGCAGCCGCTAAGCTGGGCCTGGACTTCCTGGTCGTGACTTCGGTCACCCGCGATGATCTGCCGGACGGCGGCGCGGGGCACTTCGCCGCCACGATTCGAGCCGTCCGCGGGCACTTGCCTCAAGTTGGTATCGAGGTACTGATTCCCGATTTCCTAGGAAGCCGTGAGGCCTTGGCAACGGTCCTTGACGCCGGGCCGACGGTGCTGAATCACAACATCGAGACTGTGCGGCGGCTTCAGCCCTTCGTGCGGCCCCAAGCCGCCTATGGACGGTCTTTGGGCGTACTGGCTACCGCAAAGGAACTGGTGTCCGACCTCCCCACCAAAAGCGGGCTGATGGTAGGACTCGGGGAGACCGATGACGAAATTCGCGAGACCTTGCAGGATCTGCGCACCGTGGGTTGTGATCTAGTAACAATTGGCCAATACCTGCGCCCAAGCCGACGACATCTGCCGGTAGATCGGTATGTGCCGCCAGAGGGCTTCGAGGAGTATCGCCGGTGGGCGCAGGCACTCGGGTTCAAGTACGTCGCCTCTGACCCCTTTGTGCGCAGCAGTTACGGAGCAGCGGAAGCAGCGAGAGAGGCCCTGAAGAGCTAAACGGTCTGTCTCGCCAGGGCAGCACCCGTGCGACGACGCATCTTCTCCGGCACCCTTGAGCTGGCGGTCTATATCGCCCTTGTAGTCGCGCTGGTCGCGGGGCTGGGTGTCTACACGGTCGGCCGCAGCGACTGGGTTAGGAACTTTTTGCAGAAAGCCGCCGCCCAGGAGATCGCCAACTTCCTTGGTCGTCCTGTGACCCTTGGCCCAGTGGAAGGAGATCTCTGGTCCGGCCTGACTATCAAGGGCCTATCGGTCACTGGGAAGGAAAGCCTGCCCGAGTTAGCCGTCGAGGAGCTGCACATCTCCTGGGACCTTGCGGCCATGCTGCGCCGCACGGCCGAGCCCGGAAGAGCTATCAGCGCGATTCGACTCACCCGTCCCTATCTGCTGCTGTACAGAGACGAGAAGGGCATCACGAATCTCCAGCGCCTCTTCTACCTGATTCAGATGCGTATGGGACTACCCAGGACGGCGAAGCCTCTCGGACCGCTCGGCTTCACTGTCGTGGTCGTGGACGGCACGGTGGACTATGATCTGCGCGGCCCGGGTATGCCCAGAAGACCTGAACGGGGGCGCGTGTCGCGTCTGAACTTATTCCTGGACCCTAGGCGCCCCGAGCTGTGGCAGGTACGTGGTTCCTTTGACACCGACGGCCAGTACCTGAACTCCGCCACGTTTCAGGGGGGATTCTGCCTGACTACCGGCCAAGTGGGCGCCCAGGTTGCCGTGCAGGGAGCTAGACTGGCTCGGCTCGGGCCTCTTTTCCTGAGGGACAGTGGCGCAAATTTCACGTCGGGGCTAGCCGAGCTTAGCGCAAATCTGTGGCTTCCGCGTTCCGGCGCGCAGCTCCAGTGGACCCTTAACGCGGCGCTCAGGGGCCTGACGGGCAGGTACTCTGGGCTGCCAGGCACCGTTAGCCTACCACAGGCCACGGCTGTTATCTCGCCCTTAGGCGCTTATGTCCACGCTCCACAGGTGCGCTGGAAGCAGACCTCCTTCGCGCTTGAGGCCACCCTCTGGGATTTCAAGGCGCCCTCGCTGGTAGCGCAGGCCACAAACCTGAATCTTCACGTTCCCGAAGTGATGGCCTTACTGCCTGCAGAGCAGCGGCAGAAGCTGAAGGCTATGCCAGAGGTCCAATGGCTCAGAGGCACGGCGGACCTGACGGGGCCCCTCGCCCACCTGGACTGTAGACTGTCGATGAATAGCGATTCGCCAGTGCAGGCTAAGATCGAGGAGACTACGGTCCGGGCAGCCAGCGTGGCCGTACAGGGAGTGCTGCACGACCTTGCCCGGCCATCTCTCACCGCGTCGGTGCAAATGGCGCAAGTCCAAGTGGAGGACCTGCCACGGGTCAAACTGCCCAGTGGTGAGGAATCCCAGCCGCGACTGGCGCCTCTCCCTCAGCTCAACGTGGTGGTTGCCTGGGCAGGTGATCGCCTCTCAGCGCGCACCGCGCTAGACAAGGCCACTGTCACTGGTTTGCCCATGGCTATGCGCGACCTCAACGCCCAGATTGACCTGGCAGGCGACGTAATCTCGGTGCGAGGCCTGGAATCGCGTGTGGGCGACGGCTCTCTGGTGGGTGAGGTGGTCTTCGCGGCCACGAAGGACACCCCTAAGGCGGAGGCAGTGGTGAGCGTGTCCAACGTGGACGTGGCTTCCCTGCACCCTCTGCTGCCACCGGACTTCGACCACTCGGTGTCGGGGACTCTGCAAGGCGTGGCCACAGCCTCACTGCGGGATGAGAAGGTTAGCCTGCAAGCGCAGGTGTCAGTCGCCGAGCCGGAGTTTGACAACTATGGGGCCTCGACGGCAAGTGGGGAGCTGGTGTGGTGCGAGGATGAGCTTGAGGTGCCCTGGGCCATGGCGGAGGCGCCTGACGGCCGCGTGGTCTTGGCAGGCCGATTCAACAGTGAGGGCCTGAAGGCGCGATTCTCAGCCTCAGACCTTGACCTCCAAGCTCTAGGCCAGCGTTTCTCGCAGGAGGATCTGGTAGGAAGGGGCTGGGCCACTGGCACGGTGGCGGGCACCTACGAGGATCCGGTGGCGGATGTGGAGCTGGCGGCCTGGGACGTAGCCTACCAGGACTACGCCGTAGAGGCGCTCTACGCGGAGGGTCAAGGCGGACCCAAGTCGGTCCAAGTTAACCGCCTGATGGCCTACAGGGATGGAGCCGTAGCCACCTTTGCCGGACGGGTATCGGACCTGAACTCCCGGGAGCCCTATGGCAAGATCTCGGGCCCCTTCCGAGTGGCCGGACTGACTGTGCCACAGGTCCTTGATTGGGCAAAGTACAAGAGTGACGTCAGACCGACGGGACAGGCCACGCTCAGTGGCACAGTGTCAGGGACCTTCACCGAGCCAGTGGTCGAGGGCATCATCCACCTGGTTGGCGTCGAATATGACGTCTATCGGCTGGAGGAGCTGCGTGGGCCCTTACGTCTGGCGGGCGACCATCTGTCGGTAGGGCCAACGCATGGCCGCTTTCAGGACGTGCGCGTCACGATTTCAGCCCAGATCGACGGCCTTTTGTCGGATCCGTCGCAGATGCTCACAGTAATGCGCCTGGACACGGACCCAATCGAGCTGTCTCGCATGGTCGTGCTTCATCGCTATGGTGTTGGAGTGGGTGGCGAGGCTTCCATGGAGCGAGCTGAGGTAAAGCTGCGCGGTAGCCAGCTCCTGACGGCTCAGGCCGACATCGCGTGCTCGACCCTGCAGCTCGGAGAAGAACGTCTTAAGCCCTTCCACCTACAGATCCACACCGAGGAAACACTTGTGAAGCTCAGGCCGACGGAGCTGGATCTAGCCAGGGGGCGTGCCACTATTTTCGGAGAGTACGATACAGAGAGCCGCCGCTTGATGGCGCAAGCAGAGTTGTCCGACTGTCACTTGCCGCCGTTGCTAAATCTTGCCAAGGAGGCGGCGTCAGTCGTAGCCGCATCCAGGAGA